>NZ_JBFTKP010000020.1:0-107832 GCF_056396005.1 Allobosea sp. 05T439
ACGGCGATCTCGTCGCCGCCCTCGGCGACCGCAAGCTCCAGCCCGGAATGCCGGTCGAGGTCTTCATCACCACCGAGGAACGCACCGCGCTCTCGTTCCTGACGAAACCCTTCGCAGACCACGCCAACAGGATCTTCAAGGAGAGGTGAAACGGAGCCGACACGAGGGGAGGGGCGTGGCAATGCTTCAGACAGGCGTGGCCCGTGGCCACGATCCCATCAGGGCAAGGCGCCTTGCCAAGCCTGCTTCTAACCGAACGGCCCTGACAGGGTGTCATTCTCGATATCGCCACGCAGTGTAGCTGCTTGGCTGAGACCTTGCACGGCAATGACGGCCTCCAGGCGATTGCGGGCGCGGAGCTTTTGCATCAGCAGCGTCATGTAGCCCTTCACGGTCCTTTCGCTCAGCGACAGGGCGCTTGCGATCTCCCTGTTTCGCTTGCCGCTGGAAAGCAGCCTGACGATCTGATGTTCCCGGGCACTGAAGTTCGGCATGGGCGTCGGTCGCGTGTTGGCGGGCTTGTGTTTCAGGGCGCCGATGATCCGGGCTGCGAATGAGGGGGAAATGAACACCTCGTCGCGGCGTATTGCATCGATCGCCGTACAGAGTTCATCCGTCGAGCTTGATTTCAGCACGAAGCCGCTGACACCCGCATCAAGAAGCGCGATGGCGAGATTGGTATCGCTCGAGGCGGTGAAGACCAGGACCTTCATTGCTGGCCAGCCCGAGAGAACTTCCAGAAGCGCGCGGAAGGCGTCTCCGGGCATATTGAAGTCGAGGATCATCGCATCGGGGCGGTGATCGGTGGCGATGGAGCGGATGTGCCCGACAGTGGAGCCCATCGCGCTCAATGTCAGGCCGGGTTTGCGCCGGACGAGCGCAGCCATGCCCTCCAGGAGAAGAGGGTGGTTGTCTATGATGGATATTCTGTATTCGGCCATTGATGTTCCCCTGAGGCTGCGGAGAAATCAATTTTTGTGTCTATGAATATTTGAGTGTTGAGAATTTTGTCTGGATTTTGGGGGGCGAATGAATGGGCGTCTCTGCGCATGATCGTTCGAATGATCGAAGCGCGGAGCTGAATTTCACGCCGTCTTGTTGTTGGGAGGATTGGCGGCGAAGGGCGGTCTCTCAAGGAGTTTGCTCCGCAATCTGGCCCTGCACGCGCCCATCTGCATGACCAGCCTGCAGAGTACCACGTGGCAGAGGCCCCACGAAGCGACGTTTCATCCTGCAGAAGCCGATGCAAGCCTGCCGTCGCGGCTGCAGTCCAGTCCGGCCGTCGGAGTTGCCAATGCGTCGGCGAGCCGAGGTTTCGTCCGGTCATCTCTTCTACTGCGGATTCCCGGTTACTGTCTCATATTTGTCTTCGCGTGCTTGGCGTGCGTTGCCTGCAGGGAAATCGGCCGAAGAGCCCATGAATACGGCTCGGGGGCACTGTTGCGCAGACGCTTATTATCCAAGGAATAAGATCACGCCCGATCGAATTTAATTGGAATCGAACGAATCGTTCGCCAAACTCGCGAGGCGTACCAGCAAAGCGTTGCCTACCTCATTATCAGTAGTTGGCGGGACATGGCTCGTACATCCGTAGATGGCAGGAAGCCGCCCCTCTCTAAAAGCCCCAGATGCATTGCGTTGGCTCTGCTTGGGGCGCTGCTGTTGAGCGCCTGCCAGGAATCCGGAATCGTCTCCTTCGAGAAGCAGGTCAACGCCACTCACTCGACGCGTTCGGTCGACGATGACGGCAAAAGGCGCCCCTTCGGACCCTATGCGAGCCTGCCGGACCCGAGTGGCGCCGGGCCGGCGCAGGCCGCCAAGGTCTTTTCGGGGGGAGAGTTCACCGGCAATCCCGACCAGTCGCGGATGCCGAGCGCTCTTCCGCGGGCGTCCGGGGGGCAGACTTATACACTCAATCTCGTCGATGCCTCGGTGACCGAAGGCGCGAAGGCCGTGTTGGGTGATATCTTCAAGACCAGCTTCACCGTCGATCCGAAGATCGAGGGCCGGATCACGATTCAGACGACGAGGCCGGTCGACAGTGCCGGCATCGCTGAACTCTTCGAGGCGTCCCTGCGGACCGTCGGCGCCGCGATCGTTCAGAACGGCAACATCTATCGGGTGGTGACGGCCGATCAAGCGGCGATGGGGGCGAGACTCGGCGGATCGGATAGCGGCGGCCAACAGATCGGGAACTCGGTCAAGGTGGTGCCGATGAGGTACATCGCGGCGACGGAAATGAAGCGCATCCTCGAGCCGATCGTGTCGTTCGGCGGAGTGGTGCGGGTCGACACATCCCGCAATGCGCTGCTGATCTCGGGCACGGCCCAGGAAATGAACTCCATCGAGGAGGCCATTTCAGTCTTCGACGTCAACGCCATGAAGGGTATGTCGTTCGCGCTCGTCCCAGTGCGAGGCGGAGAACCCGATGCCATTGTCGATGGGGTCAACCGCATCTTCTCATCGAATGCCGAAGGCGCGATGAGCGGCATGGTCCAACTGGTGCCGAACGCGAAGCTCAAGTCCATCCTGATCATAGCGAGGCAGCCGCAATATCTGCGTGAGGCCCAGCAATGGGTTCGCCGCCTCGACGATCAGGCCGCCGGGCCACAGCGGGAAATCCACAGCTACGTGCTCCGCAACCGGCAGGCCAAGGAACTCGTGGAGGTCCTGAATTCGATCTTCGCCAATGAGGTTACAGGCGGCGGAGATGCAGGCAGACGCGGCGGGCAGAGGGTGCGCAGCTCCGAGCCGGATGCCGCGGGCGTGCCGGGCCAGCTGGCCCAGGCCACGGGATTCTCGGGTGGCGGCTCGGGCGGTGACCGATTCGCAGGCGCTTTCGGGGGCGGCGCAGCACGCCGCAGCTTCGACATGTTCTCGGGCCTGCCCATCGGCGGTGCGACCCTGGCCACGGGAGGCCAGGAGAATGGCGCTGCCTCCGAAACGGCCGCGACGGGGTTCGGAGCGGGTGGGCCGGGCGGCGAGCCGCGGATCAAGGTCGTGGCCGACCCGGCGCAGAATGCGCTTCTCATCCTCGCCTCCCAGGAAGACTTCAAGCGGGTGGCCCGGGTCATCGCCAATCTCGACATCGTTCCCAATCAGGTCCTGATCGAGGCGACGATCGCCGAGGTGACGCTGAACGACGACCTCAAATTCGGCGTCCGCTGGTTCTTGCAGAACCAGCGCGGCAATCAGACGGGAACCTTCACCAACGCGATCGACGGGGCCATCAGCGCCGCGTTCCCGGGCTTCTCCTACGTTTTCAGGGCAGCCCAGGCCAACGTCACGATCAATGCGCTCGCCGAGGTCGGGCGGGTCAACGTTCTCGCTTCGCCGAGTCTCATGGTCGTCGACAAGAAGACCGCGACCCTGCAGATCGGCGATCAGGTGCCGATCACGACCCAGTCTGCGGTGAGCGTGCTGACGCCCGGCGCTCCGGTCGTGAACTCGGTCTCCTACAAGGACACGGGCGTGATCCTCAACATAACCCCGCGGATCAATGAATCGGGCCGCGTCCTGCTCGATATCGAGCAGGAGGTCTCGACCGTGCAAAGAACAACCACCTCCGGCATCGACTCGCCCACATTCGGGCGCCGGCGGGTGCGCACCACCGTTGTCGTCAATGATGGCGAGGGCATCACGCTGGGCGGCCTGATCCAGGACAGGACATCGCGGGTGGCGACGCAGGTTCCGGTCCTTGGCGACATCCCGCTGCTCGGCAATGCGTTCAAGGACAAGCGGGATCAGGTCGAGAAGACCGAACTCGTCATCATGCTGACGCCGCGTGTCGTGCGGGACCTGAACGAGGCGAAGGCGGTCACCGACGAATACCGGCGCAAGGTCGAGGCCTTTGCCCCGACGCGCGATCCCGGCCGCGTCGTGATCCAGAACGCCAAGCGCGTGCTACGATGATACGGAGATCATCAGGGCGATCTCCGGCACTGGGCTTCCGATGGAGGGAGCATGACCGAGCACGCTCGAACCGCACTGGCAGAAAACGATCCGCATAGCCGATCGTTTTCGGAGAAATTCGGAGCCTTCCTGCTGTCGCAGGGCCTTCTGGATGCGACATCGATAGGCCGCGCTCAACGCGCCGCGGCGACCGCCGGAGATCGCTTCGACCTCGTTCTGGCCAAACTCGGCATCATGTCCGAAGCGGATCTCGCGCTCAGCCTCGCACGCTATCTCGGGCTCCCGCTCTACGCGCCTGGTGACGAGAGCCTGCAGCCGCTTCTCACCGAGAAACTGCCGCCCTCCTTCGTGATCCAGAACCGGATTCTGCCGATCCGGCTGGAGGCGGGTACGCTGACGCTCGCCGTCGTCGATCCGCTAGACCAGATGCCGCTGGATTCGGTGCGCTTCGTCGTCGACCACGCGATCCGCCACGAAGTCATCACGCTTGCCGAGTTCGAGCGGCTCGCAGCGGTACTCTATGGCGAGATGAGCGCTGCCGAAGCGCTGGCGACACCTGTTCACGCGGGCGAGGATCCCAGCGAACACGACCTGCAGCGGTTGCGAGACAGCGCCAGCGAGGCGCCGGTGATCCGCCTTGTCAACCAGATCATTTCCGCTGCGGTCGATGCCMGCGCCTCGGATATCTATGTCGAACCGATCGGGAACGGGCTCTCCGTCCGGTACCGGATCGACGGGATGCTGCGCGTCACCGAAGAGGTGCCCGCGCGGCTGCGGGCCGCCGTCATCTCGCGCATCAAGATCCTGGCGAGGCTCGACATTGCCGAGCGCCGCCTGCCGCAGGACGGGCGCATCAAGCTCGCGATCCGCGGCAATGATATCGATTTCCGCGTCGCCACCATCCCCACCATCGACGGTGAGACGGTCACGATGCGCGTGCTCGACCGCAGCCGGGTCAAACTCGACTTTTCGAGCCTCGGCTTCGAGCCGGCACAGATCGCGGTGCTGCACAAGGTCATGGAGCAGCCGAACGGGATCATCCTCCTCACGGGGCCGACCGGCAGCGGCAAGACGACGACGCTCTACACCATGCTGAAACACGTCAATCGCCCGACGGTGAAGATCTTCACCGTCGAGGACCCGATCGAATATCAGCTCGCGGGCATCAGCCAGGTGCAGGTCCAGCAGACCATCAACCTCGATTTCCCGGCCTGCCTGCGGGCTATCCTGCGGCATCACCCCAACATGATCATGATCGGCGAGATCCGTGACACGGAGACCGCCCGGATCGCCGTGCAGGCGTCGCTGACCGGCCATCTCGTGTTCTCGACCTTGCACACCAACAGCGCCGCCGAGACGGTGACGCGCCTGATCGACATGGGGATCGAGCACTTCCTGCTCGGCTCGACCTTGCGCGGGATCATGGCCCAGCGGCTGGTGCGACGCTTGTGCATCTCCTGCGCAGAGCCGCACGAGGTCGCGCACGAGATCGCGGAGCAACTGACTGAAACGGTTCCGGCACTTCGCCAACTCGGCCCCGCGAAACTGCTGCGGCCCCATGGCTGCGAGAAATGCGGCTTCAGCGGGTTCCGCGGCCAGCTGTCGATCGCGGAGCTGCTGGTCGTCGACGATAGCGTGCAGCGGGCGATCCTGCAGCGCCTGCCGGCGATCGAGATCGAGCGCATGGCGCGCAGGGCTGGCGGAGGATCGATGTATGAGGATGGCGTCGCCAAGGCCTGGCGGGGGCTGACGACGGTCGAGGAAGTGCTGCGCGTGACGACCGCGCTGACGGTGGAGCAGCCATGAGGTTCCACTTCGAGGCCTTCGATGGGGCGGGAAACCTCATCGAGGATGATGTCGAAGCCGCGTCCACCGACGAGGCCCGAGACATCATTCGCGCTCGCGGTGTCACCCCCTACGAGGTTCGGGCCTCGGGGGGAGGGGATTTCCTGTTTCGCGAGATCAGCCTGGAGCGCGGCTCGCGGCGGGTCAACGATGCGCAACTCGCGCGCCTGGCTCGCGATCTTGCTGTGCTCCTGCAGGCCGGCCTGCCGCTCGACACCGTCTTGCGCATCGCCTCGACGACCACGGAAGAGCCGCGGATGCGGGCCCTCGCGCTTCAGTTGATGGAAGGGGTTCAGCAGGGCTCGATGCTTGCGGAGATCATGGAGGGAATGCCGGGCCGCTTCCGGCCCGAATACATCCGCATCGTTCAGGCGGGCGACGTCGGCGCCGATCTCGGCGGCGCCATGCAGGAACTGGCCGAACTGCTTGACCGGCGGGTCGAGATCAGGAGCCGGATTCGCTCCGCCATGGCTTATCCGGCCCTCCTGGTCTGCCTTGCCGCGGTGTCGATCTCGATCGTTCTGGGATTGCTGGTCCCAGCGGTGACGCCGCTCTTCCTGGAGAACGGCATGCCGCTACCCACGGTCCTGGCGGCCATGGAAGCGGTTCGGCAGAATGGAGCGTGGATCCTGGGCCTTGCCGCCGCGATACTGGTCATCGGTGGGTTGGGCATTCTCGCGGCCCGGCGGAGTACTGCGCTTCGGATCAAGCTGGACAGGCTCTACCTGTCTCTCCCCGTCATCGGGCGCATTGCGGAACTCCGCGAGGCGGGGCGCTTCATGCGCACGCTTGCGACCCTGGTCAAGGCCGGTGTCCCGCCGCTGCAGGCGCTGCAGGCCTCCTGTCCCCTGGTCAGGAACCAGCATACGCGCGAGCGGCTTGACCGGGCCGTCACGGATGTTCGGGCAGGCGTCAGCATCGGAGAGGCGGTCTCGGCAGCCGAGGCGCTGCCCTCTGTTGCTCAGCAGATGATCACGGTCGGCGAAGAAAGCGGCCGTTTGCAGGACATGCTGCTGCGCGCTGCCGTGATCCTCGAGCGCCAGGAACAGGTCCGGACCTCCCGCGCGCTCGCGGCGCTGACCCCGGTCATCACGATTTTCGTTGCGGGCATGATCGCGGTCATCATCTTCTCGGTGATGGGAGCGGTCCTCTCGATCAATGAATTGGCATTACGATGACCCGCACAGCACGCGCCATACCCGCCAACGCAGGCTTCACGCTCATCGAGGTGCTGATCTGCCTCGCCATCCTGAGCCTTGCCGTGACCATGGCTGCGCCCTTGCTGAGACGCACACCGTCGCAGGCACAGGTGACGGCTGACGCGACCCGTCTGGCGGCCGCACTTCGGGTCACCCGCGCTGCCGCCATGGCGCAGAGCCGGGACATGCTCTTCCTGATTGATGCGGACAGGCGTATCTACGCCTCGCCCGTGATCGGGGAAACGCAGATGGCGCCCCGTACCAGCATCGACATGGCGCTGGCCGAGGCCGAGCGCCGCTCCTCCAGCGTCGGCGGTATCCGCTTCCTGCCGAGCGGGCGTTCGACCGGTGGCGACATCCACTTGCAACTGAGCCAGGTCGGCGCGCGCGTTCGGGTCAGCTGGGCCACCGGCCATGTCACGCTCGATCAATAGCGGCACGCAGCGCGGCGTGAATGACCGTGCCCAGGCCGGCTATACGCTGCTCGAGTTCCTTGTCGCTTTTGCGATCCTGGTCGTAGTCCTGGCCTCGCTCCTGACAGCCTTTGCCGTCGCGATGCGCGGCGACCGCCAGGCCAGCTTCCTGACCTTTGCGACGCTGCTGGCCAGGAGCAAGCTGGCATCTGCCGGGCAGGACTTCCCCCTCAGGCCGGGAACGACGGCCGCGAGATTCGACAATGGCTATGAATGGCGCGCAGTTGTGCGCAGCTACGGCTCGGTCAAGCTGGGCGAGAACCGGCAGGTCGAGAGCCTCTGGGTCGATGTTACAGTCTCCGATCCCGCCAGCAACGGCACCCGCTCGGTGACCTTGTCGTCCCTCGAGGTCGCGCCGAGGTCCGGACCATGACCGTGGGGACCCATTCCGGAGCGCGGACCGGTGGCTTCATCCTTCTCGAGGTGCTGGTCGGGCTGATCCTGCTCTCCCTGACGCTCGGGCTTTTTGCCCTGACGCTGGGTTTTGCGAGCAGGATCGCCGAGGCGGGGCGTCTGCGCGACCGCGGCGCCGAGATCGCGGTCGGCGCTGCCGCAATCTCCGGCTGGCTGGCCGGCGCGCTGCCGCTCATTCAACCGCGTGCGACGGAGCGGCCGCTGGTGATGTTCGAAGGTCTCGCCGACAGGGTGTCTTTCGTCACCTTGAGCAACGGAGACGCACAGCCAGGGGGAATACTTGCGATCACGATTGCGAGTGAGAACGCAGATGCCCAGGGCGCCGGCGCCCTGGTCTTCGGCTCATCGCTCATGTCGATTGGTGCCGCCGCGTTGTCGGCCCAGAACACGGGAGAGGTCCTTGCACGGGGCGTGGCTTCGGCAACATTCAGCTATTTCGGCTCGCGGGAAGAGGGCGCCCCCGGGCGTTGGCATGATGAATGGAGAAATTCCGAGCGGCTGCCGCGTCTCGTCAGTCTACGTGTCAGGGTTATCGTCGAGCATAGATTTGAGGATTTTGAGCTAAATTTTCCTATTTTTACAGATTGATAGAATTGTATCTGTATTATTGTCGAAACTACTTGCTGCGAGGATCGGGTCTGGTGGATGGATTTTTTTTATATTTTTGATGTTATTCTTCGTCATAGGCTGTTTGGCAATCTGACGGTTCTGTAGAACCGTCTCGCTGTGATAGCATTCACGCGAGAGAAGAGGGTATTACGACCAAGGTCACGGACTTTGGTTCCATGCGCGGACMGACCTTCGCCCCTTCAGTTGCTTCCTCCTGAAAACTAGAATTCCTGCGATATTTTGCACGTTTTCAGCTCGGGGGAGGCGGTCGTGTATCTTCCACGCGAAACCACTGGCATCCGGTTGAGAGAAGCTCAGCGAGCCCTCGAGAACCGGCTCGAGATCGTCAAAGCCCTCTCGCTGGGCGAAATCACCAAACGCGACCTGCTGCGCTGGGGCTTTTTCACCGCCGGCGGGTTGCTGGTAGCGAAAAACGGGCTCAGTCCCTTCGCCAAGAGTGCCTATGCCCAGGTCCCGACCGGGGCGCCACGCAGCCCCACCTTTGGCGCGGTCAGGTATCACGACGCCATGCGGCGGCCCGAAGTCCAGAAGCCTGTGCCGCTTCTGCGTATGCCCAATGGCGATGCCGCCTGGCAGTTCGCCTCAGGAGGCCAGGAGCCGCCTGCCAAGAATTTCTCGTATCACACCGATTTCAGCAATTCCCGTGGCGCTGCCTACCGCAATCCGGTGACCGGAGTCGGACCCATGGAAGGGCGTCCGCCAGGCGAGTTCTTCGCCCATCAGCGCTGGGAGGAACTCTATCCGAAGCAGGGCTATCTGCTGTCGCTAGGGCAGGCTCGAGTGGGCAACAAGTTCTGCGATGGCATGCCTGACCAGAACCCGAACGCGATGTGGAGCTTTGGCCCTCGGCAGCCAGGACAGGCGGGCAATATGGCCGGCACACGCAACGGTCTCGGCATGCCGATCCTGATCAAGGCGCGCTATGGCGAACCGGTCCTCACCCGGATGTACAATGATCTCCCGGTCGACCGGGCGGCCAATGGCGGCTTTGGCCGGAACGAGGTCTCGATCCATTTCCACAACGCGCATAATGGCGCCGAKAGCGATGGCGCCTGCAACGCCTTCCACTTCCCCGGGACTTTCTATGACTATCACTGGGGAATAACCATGGCCCGGCGCGACATGCCGAGCCTCTGGCCGACGGGCGACCGCGACTATGTGCGCAAATGCTCCGGCCCCGACGACGGCGATGGTCTCGTCCCCGTTCCCGGAGATTTCCGGGAAATCCAGGGCAGCCTCTGGTTCCACGATCACCGCTTCTTCTTCACCGCCGAGAACGTCCACAAGGGCATGTTCGCGGTCTGCAATTTCTACAGCGGGCCCGACCGCGGGCGGGAGGATCTCGACGACGGCATCAATCTTCGATTGCCGAGCGGCACGCAGCTGAAATGGGGCAATCTCGACTTCGACGTCAACATGGTCATTTCGAACCCGGCCTTCGACGCCGATGGCCAGTGTCGGTTCGACATCTTCGACACCGACGGCTTCCTTGGCGACATGCTCTGCGTCAACGGCACCTATTATCCGCATTTCGAGGTGCTGCCGCGGCGCTACCGCTTCCGCTTCTTGAATGCGTCCATGTCGCGCTTCATCAAGCTCGCTCTGGGCGTGAACAAAAGCGCGCGGTTCTCGCAAGGCACGAAGGTGCCGTTCTACTTCATCGCCAATGACGGCAACCTGGTGGTCAACCCGATTCTGCTCACCGAACTGGACGAGCAGGGCGTTGCGGAGCGCTACGACATCGTTGTCGATTTCTCGGCCTTTGCGCCGGGCGACAGCGTCTTTCTGGTGAATCTGCTGGAGCAGACCGACGGGCGCAAGCCCAAGGGCGCCGTCTCCATGGATAAGGCCTTCAAGGGCAGGGATGACGACCCCTGCGTCGGTCCGATCCTCGAATTCAGGGTCGTCAGCCAGGTCCAGAGCGTCGACAACCCCGGCAAGGTCTACAACGCCAATAATCCGATCGACAAGGATCGCAGCGCCAACTTTGCCGATCCCGAGTGGAGAACCGGGGTCAAGACCCTGACCACCCAGGTTCCGATTGTCGCGCCCGTTCGCGAGCGGGTGATCGAGTTCGGCAGGTCGGGGGATGGCGATTCACTCGGGGCGGACGGGCAGTGCACACCCGATTGCGGAGACACCAAGGCCTTCCCCTGGAGTATCAAGGTCAACGGCCAGTCGGCGCACTCGCTCAACGCCAATCGTATCTCGGTCCTGATCCCTAAGCCGGGCGAGGTTGAGCACTGGACGCTCGTCAATGGTGGCGGGGGGTGGGACCATCCCATCCACCTCCATTTCGAGGAGGGGGTCACCATGGACCGTGGAAACCTCTCCATTCCAGATACGGAGCGGTTGGTACGCAAGGATGTCTGGCGCCTGCGTCCTTCGGGGAGGGTGAAATTCCAGGTGCGCTTCGGCGAATTCGGCGGCGCCTATGTGAACCATTGCCACAACACGGTTCACGAGGATTTCGCGATGCTGTTGCGCTACCAGCTGCTCACCCCGCCGCCAGGCGACCCCAACTACAAGGGGCAGCCGCAATATGTGCCGACGATGACGCCTATCCCGACACCCAATGGCGTCGTCTGGAAGCAGCCCGAAATTCTGCCTGAGGGCGATCCCAGGGTGGTGAAAGTCGCTTCCAAGACCTGAGCGGGCGTCTGCGCCCCGAGAAGGTGGGCCGAATTCGAGACCGCATTCGTTACTAAAGGGGCCGTTCATGCTCAGACGACTTTTTGCGATCAGCGCCATTCTCGCACTGTTTGGAAGTGTCGGCGGCAGCATCGCGGCCCCTGGTGGCTCGCCCTGGGGGCCAGGGTACCTGCCCAACGTCCCCGTCATCACGCAGGACGGCAAGACGCTGCGATTCTACGATGACGTGATCAAGGACAAGATCGTCGTCGTCAGCTTCATCTACACGACCTGTCGAGACATCTGCCCTGTGATGACGGCGCGCCTTGCGCAGGTGAAGGACAAGCTCGGCGATCTCGTGGGCAGCCGCATCTTCTTCGTCTCGATCAGCATCGAGCCGGAAGTCGACACCCCCGACAAGCTCAAGAATTATGCGGAGGTGTTCCAGACCGGACCAGGATGGGTCTTCCTCACCGGCAATGCCGCGGACATCACCGTGCTCCGGCACAAGCTTGGCGAGCGGAGCCGCAAGGTGTTCGAACATCGCAGCGATATCATGCTGGGCAACGACGTGACCGGCGAGTGGGCGAAGGATTCGGCCTTCAGCGACCTCAACACGCTCGCCATGACGATCAAGTCTATGGATCCAGATTGGCGCAACCAGATGGGGAAAGCCGAGACCGTCGCAACAGATGGTGTTGCCGCGCGCGGCGAGCGTCCCATTGCGGCGACCTCGACGGGATTGCCTGGCCAAGCCCTGTTCATCAAGGCCTGCGCCGCATGCCATACCATCGGCAGCGGCAAGCGCGTCGGCCCCGATCTCCAAGCGCTCACTGCGCGGCGKGATCGCGACTGGATCGTGAGCTACCTGATGGAGCCTGACCAGATGCGGGCGAAGAAGGACTCGATCGCGCTCGAGCTGGCGGGAGCCTACAAGATCCGCATGCCGACGCTGGGACTGTCGAAGAATGATGCGGCGGATCTGATCGCCTATGTCGACGCCATGTCCTATGTCTCTGCGTCGAACAAGAAGGCCCCCCCTGCGGGGCATCGTCACTGACCTGCATCCTGCGTGCCGGTGGTTGCCTGCCGATGGCCCGCAACCACCATTCTCGCTTTGGGAATGACATTTCCCGAGGGCAGCGCCACAGTCCCTGGTCCTTGCCTTGGATTCGGGCGGCAGATGATGAGAGCACGGCCGGGCTGCTATCTCCATAGCCGGCCTGCGGGAAGCCCGAGGCCAGCGGACTGCGTGGAAAGCCGCAGCGACAGCGGTTTTGCGCTGCTCGTCGTGATCTGGGCGACCGGGATCCTTGGCCTGCTGTTCATGACCTACATCGTGGCGGCGCGCTATCGCGCCATCGAGGCCGCGAGCCTGTCGCAGCATGCCCGCGCCGAGGCCATGGCGAATATCGGCATCAAGATCGCGATCCTCGATCTTCTCTCCGGCACCTCGCAGGGGAAGGCTCGCAGTGGCCGCTTCGGTGCTGACGGGACGCCTGTGGGCTGCAGTTTGGAGAATGGCTGGACGTTGGCGATCTCCGTCGCGGACGAAGGCGGCAAGGTCGATCTCAACACGGGCAACCTGGAACTGGTCGATGCGCTCATCCGCGGCGTGAGCGCGAACGGCGAGGCGGCAGCCCTGATCGTACGGAACATCCGGGGGTTGCGCGAGCTCACGGAGGACGCGGCCAGCGCGGCATCCGGGAGCTCATCCTCGGTGCGGGCGCTGAAATCCGTGGTCGAGCTCGATCAGATCCCCGGTATGAGCCGCGATCTGTTCCGGGCCCTCCTGCCTTTGATCACCGTCAATTCCGGGAGCACGGGGTTCGACCCCACCGTCGCACCGCTGCATTTGCTCGTGGCCCTGGCGCCGGGGGGCGCCGCCTTGTCGCGTGAGGTGGCCCGTCGGGACTTGCCGGCCCTCTACGTCTCTGAAACAGCAGGCAGGGCCTTCCTGATCGGGAGCGAGGCGTTGACCGGTTCCGGCGTGCGCTTTGCGCGCGACGCCGTCGTGGAGATCTCGCAGGACCTGCCGACGGGCTATCGTATTCGCGAATGGCGCGAAGGGGCGCCGCGTTCGGACGCAGGCACTGGTGGGCGAATGCCGCCATGCTGACGCACCATCCGTAAAGGGGGCCGGGGGATGCCGGATCTCGCTCACCTTGCAGCGCTGGCGATTCTCGTCGGGCTGACCTGCTACGCAGCCGCGGTGGATCTCCGGCAGATGATCATTCCCGATCCGGTGAACCTGGCGATCTTCGTATCCGGTATCGCGGCATCTTTCCTCCTCGGCGTCACCGGTCCGGTCTCGGCGCTCGCCGGGGCAGTGCTCGGAGGTGGCGGTCTCTGGCTCGTGCAACGGGCCTTTCGGGCCTATCGTGGCTATGACGGTCTCGGGCTCGGCGACGTCAAGTTCGCGGCTGCCGCAGGAGCCTGGACCGGCATGGAAGGTCTTGCCTTCGCGCTCGTCCTGGCTTCGCTCTCGGCCTTGCTCTACCTGCTGGCGCGCCGCCTCGTCGATTCCGGCTTCGACGCCCGGCAGCCAATGCCATTCGGCCCGTTCCTGGCGGTAGGTGTCGTGTCTGTCACCGGCTTCGCAATCCTGACCGGTGCGTCGATGGTCGAGATCATCGATGCCTGGTTATGGCGGTTGCACGGCGGCTAAAGCATCGGCCCGAAAAGTGGATTGCGGTTTTCGGCAAGGTCGGTCCATCTGAGCGCTCAACGCGTCATCGTGGCCGACTGGCCCTGCGCGCGGGCATGGAGCGGCAGCGTCACCTGCCGTGCTCCACGGGCCAGCGTCACCATCTCCGGATTGATCGATGCGACGACCCAGCCCTCATCGGTCGCTTCGCCCAGGGCGAACCATCGCCCGGCTTCGCGCAGCTGTCGGCGCAGCAGCGCCTTGCTCAAGCCCGAGGAGACGACGACGCCACCGATCAGATAGCTCGGTGGTKGCTCAAAGACCGGGCTCGCGACCGGCTCGGGCATGGGAGCCCTGGCGACGAAGCTTGCCGGTGGCCGCCTGCTGGAGGAGAACAGCGGCCTCGCATTCACCATGTCGGGCTGATAGCGCGGCGTTTCCGCCGGCGGAGCGAGGGCGTCGCTCGTGATTGATGCGGCCTTCGTCACCGCCGAAGCGGGCGGAGGCTCGATCGGATCCGCCAGGCTTCGCCAGGCGAAATTCACGGCGACGGCCGCCATTGCGGCGAGTCCTGCGAAGCCTGCAGCCTTGGCGAGGCCAGCTCCGCCGATGCTCAGCCCTTTGACCATCGCGTCACCCCATAGATCTCGATCGTGACGCCCAGTTTGTTGTCGCTGGCCTCCGCCTCGCCCGGCGCCGTCAGTTTCGCGTTCCGGATGAAGAGAAACGAGGGACCGTCCTCGAGGCTCGACAGAACCTCGGCCACGCGCGGCGTCGCTGCGGTGAACTCGACCCTCGCTCCGATCATGCGATGTCCGGACCAGTTGCGCGCCGGCAAGGTCGTCACCGAATTGAAGCTCACGGCGTGCTGATCGGCGGCCTCGCGGAGCCGGGTCAGCAGGTCGGCGGTCGAAAGGCTCTCGGTGTCACCCTGGAGAAAGCGCCGCCTGGCCCCGTCGACATCCTCCGGGCGCAGCGCGGACAGCGACTGCCTGCGCGCGACAGCCGAACCGAGATGCTCGATCATGACGGCGTTCTGCGTGATCTGGGTTTCCTGGTCCCTCAGGATCTGGAGCGCGGGGTCGATCACGAACAGGTAGATCCCCGCCAGGATCAATCCGTTCGCGGCGATGAAGGCGGTGAAACGGGTCCAGCTCTTGATCTGACGCCACATTTCATTTGCCCTCCTCGGTTGGGAGACGGGCCTTGCGCAGGGTGGCGCGGAGCGAGAAGTTCTCCTTGCCTGTGGCGCGGTCGAAGACCAGTGGCCCGGAAAGGGCCGCATTGTGCAGGATCGGCGATTCCTCCAGCAGTTTGATCAGGGCCGGAGCCGCATCGGAATAGCCGGTCGCGCGCAGATTGGCGCCGGTGATCTCGAGTTCCGTCAGGAAGGTTGAATCGGGAAGGATGCGGGACATCTCGTCCCAGACCTGGACGATGCCAGGTATGCTCCGCTGCGCTGTCAGCCGCGAGACGTCGTCGGCGAGCCCAAAGACGGATCTGAGGCTTTCCGTCGACTGCTGGGCGGGTCCCGAGATCTCGGCAATCTCCGCTTCCATGCTCTTCAGGAGCTGGGCCTGCCGCCAGGCGAGGACGAGATACCCGGTTACTGCGCCGAGCACCGTGAGCAGCACGAGCGCGATGGCGATCCGCTTGAACCAGGGGGAGGGTGTGTGTGGCTTCTGCGCAAATGGGACGGATACCGGGGGCAGGCCTTCGAAGACGGGCCCCTCCAGCGTCGCGATCTCGGAGGGAGCGACGGCAAGGCGCGCCAGCATCTGATCGAGCACCGCGCGGGGAAGCAGAAGATAGCGCAGTTCGAGCTTGCCGGCGGCTGCTCCCCTCAGATCATAGCCGACAAAGATGTCCTCGGGCTTGAGCGGTGTTTTCCGCGCGATGTGCTCCCGAACGATGCCTTCGGCCCGCGTCTGGGCGCKCCGCGGGATGACGAGCGACTGGGCGATGGCCTGAGGAGCCGAKAGCACGAGCCGGATTCGGCTGCTGGGTGCGAAGGAGGCCGCCTGCTCCTTGCAGCGGTTGAGCACGCTGCGGCTGTACTGCGCCCAGTTCGCGCGCTCGGCAAACAGCTCCCGGCCATCCGGCGCAAAGAGCGTGATGGTGACATGCTCCTCGGCAGGGACGATGACGAGCCGCAGGAAGCGGTCGGGCGCGGCCCATCTGCGGAGCGTATCGGGAAGAGAGGCCCGTAGCTCCTTGGCCCAGAACTCCGCGAGGGAGGCGATCCCTGAGCTCAGCCGACGGGAGCCGGTCATCGGGTCACGTTCCCGCGTGTCGCGGAAAGCTGCCTTTGCGCCAGGCTGTCCTCGCCTCCGCCCGGCCGGTCATTGCCGGCAATGGTGATCGCGAAACCGCGCCCATCATTCTGCACGGCATAGCCATAGGGCCTGCCCCACGGGTCGCGCGGAACAGTCGAGCCCTTGAGATAGGGGCCGTTCCAGGTTCGCAGATTCGACGGTGCGGCGACCAGAGCCTGGAGACCCTCCTGTTCCAGCGGGTAGCGGCCGTTGTCGATGAAGAACAATTCCACCGCGTTCGAGAGCGTCGTCGCCTGGATACGCGCGGTCGAGACCTTGGCATCGGTGAGATAGCCCACGACACGCGGGCCGATCAGGCCGACGACCAGGCCGATGATGCTAAGGACGACGAGCACTTCGACGAGGGTGAAGCCGGCCTGGCTCCGTCCCTTGTGCTGATGGCGGGTTGCCGCGACCATGCCACGCGATGACTGGTGCGGCAGGCCTTGCGATGTCGGGGGCTTGAGGCGATGCGGTTCCCGCTGATCCTCGCGTCCCGCAAGCTGAACCGCCGCCGGCATGCTTGCCGATTGCGTTTCCGGTCGCCAGCCAGGCCGCAGCTTCGCTGCGCTGGCGAGCATGGTGGCACGCATGCTGTCTGTCATCTTGGTCATGCCATTCCCCGCAGTCGAAGCCAGGTCCGAGGACGTCTATGGCGGGGACGCCGCCACGACGATCAACCTGGCGCACGGGCCGGGGAAACGCCTCGATGCACCGGGACCAGGCCCGGCGGAGGCTGTTCGATGCTTGAGGAACAGGCGCCGTATCACGTCGAGCGCTCCCTTCCGTGGTCCTCCATTATATCCCTCCTCGCCAGCGGTTTGGAACGGACCTTGGTCTGACGAGCTCGCCTCGTGGCCACCCTAGAAACGTCGGATGAAGCGCCCGCCCAACCCGGCGGGACCAATGGTTCCGGCGGACAGGCCTCTGCGCGATACTGGCGCCCGGATTGAGTCGTCTGGCCGCGCCCACGCAGCTCGACGGGATTTCAGCAGGGCAGAGAGCCATGGCAGGTCAGATGTTCGATGACGCGCCCGTACAGGTCGAGGTCGAGACGCCGGAGGGGGCGTTCCTTCTCGCCATCGACGTGGCGCGCGCGCCCCTGACCACCCGGAATTTCCTCGCCTATGTCGATGGCGGGCTCCTCGACAATGCCTCGGTCTATCGGATCGTGACGCTGGCCAACCAGCCGCCAGCGACGGTACACAAGATCGAGGTCATCCAATGGGGCTGGCCGGCGCCCGCCGACGAGCGCGAGCCACCCTTTCCGCCCGTGCCGCATGAGCCGACGTCGGTGACCGGGCTGCGGCATCTCGACGGCACGCTCTCGCTGGCGCGGCTCGCGCCAGGCACCGGCGGCCATGGCTTCTTCATCTGCGTCGGCGACCAGCCGGAACTGGATGAAGGCGGCGGCCGCAACCCGGACAGGGCGGGCTTTGCGGCCTTCGGCAAGGTGATCGCAGGGCGCGACGCGATTCAGCGGATTTTCGCGCGGGCCGAGCCGGTCGAATATCTGGAGACGCCGATCCGGATCCTGCGCGCACGGCGCCGGATACAGTCCTGAACGCGGCATGCTGCCATCAAAGCAGATCGCCCCGCGAACTGGGTTCGCGGGGCGATCGTGGACTGTTGTCCGACCTGACCATGCAGGCCTCGGACATGGGCTGATGGGGCTTACTCGCCCTGGTTCATCACGATCGGCTTCAGCACATTGCTGGGCAGGCCGTATTTGGCGATCAGCGCGTCATAGGTGCCGTTCGCTTGGAGACGATCGAGCGCACCCTTGACCGCATCGCGCAGCTGCGTGCCTTCGGCGGTCTTCGGGAAGGGGATGCCGGTCAGCGAACGGGTGAAGGGCGTGCCGAGCGGGACATAAGTGTTGGGCTCGAGCTTCTGGTTGTGGCTCATGGTCTCGCTGCCCTGGACACCGCCCTGCAGGCGCTGCGTCTTGAGCTGCGTGCGCGCATCGACCGAACCCTCGGTGCCGACGACGTTKATCGCGGGCTTGCCCTTGGCGACGCAATTGGCCTCGCTCCACTCGCCGATCTGGCGGGGCCAGTTAGTCGAGCGGCTGGCGCCGACGCTCTTGCCACAGAGGTCCTCAGGCGTCTTGATCGAGCCGGCAAGCGCGGTGACGGTGTAGAACTGGGCGCCCGAGACCATGTAGTCGATGAAGTCGGCAGTCTCGCGACGGGCCGGCAGGTCGCTCATGCCGGCCATGACCATGTCGACGCGGCCGGTATGCAGCGACGGCAGCATCTGGGCGAAGGCGGTCTCCTGCCACTCGGCCTTGACGCCAAGTTCCTTGGCGATGGCCTCGCCGAGCTCGTAGTCGAAGCCGGTCATCGTGTTGGTGGCCGGGTCCTTGTAGACGATCGGCGCATAGTTCGGCTGGGTCGCGATGATGATCTTGCCGGCGGTCTTGATGCGCTCCGGCAGGGCCTGGGCCTGGGCGGACAGCGCGGTGGCGGCGAGCAGCGTCGCTGCCAGGGTGAAACGAAGCATCGGGTTCTCCTTTTTGACCGATTATTTCAGAACGGCGGCGATGAAGTCGCGCGTGCGGGCCTGTTGCGGCGCCACCAGAACGGCATTGGGCGGGCCGCGCTCGACGATCTCGCCCTTGTCCATGAAGACGACATCGGTTGCGACCTCGCGGGCGAAGCCGAGCTCATGCGTGACGACGATCATCGTCATGCCGCTGGCCGCGAGATCGCGCATCACGGCGAGCACTTCGCCGACGAGCTCGGGGTCGAGCGCCGAGGTCGGCTCGTCGAACAGCATCAGCTTCGGCTTCATCGCCAGCGCGCGGGCGATCGCGATGCGCTGCTGCTGGCCGCCGGAGAGCTCGATCGGGTAGGCGTTGCGCTTTTCGGAGAGGCCGACGCGGGCGAGCAGCTTCTCGGCCTCGGCGATCGCCTCCTGACGTGGCCGCCTCAGCACCGTGACCGGGCCCTCGATGATGTTCTCGAGCACCGTCATGTGGTTGAACAGGTTGAAGCGCTGGAAGACCATGCCGGTCGAGAGGCGCTGGCGCGCGATCTCGGCGTCGCTCAGTTCATGCAGCTCATCGCCCTTGATGCGAAAGCCGATCAACTGGCCATCGACCCAGATCGCGCCCTGGTCGATTTTCTCGAGCTGGTTGATGCAGCGCAGCAGGGTGCTCTTGCCGGAGCCCGACGGCCCGATGATGCACTGCACCGTGCCGGGCGCAATGGTCAGCGAGACATTGTTCAGCGCGCGCAGGTCGCCGAAGCGCTTGGTGACGTTGGCKGCGGCGACGATCGCATTTGCAGGGGAGGCGTTCATGCTCCGGCCTCCTCGACGATCTGTGGCTTGGCACGGCGGTCGCCGCGCCCCTTGGAGAAGTAGCGCTCCAGGAAGAACTGGCCGATCTGCAGCAGCGTGACGACGATCAGGTACCAGCCGGCGGCGACGATCAGGAGCTCGATGACGCGGGCATTGGCATAGTAGATCGTCTGCGCATTGCGCAGGATCTCGGAGAACTGGATCACGCTGGCGATCGAGGTCAGTTTGACCATGCTGATCACCTCGTTGCCGACCGGCGGGATGATAACGCGCATCGCCTGCGGCAGCACGATCCGCCTCAGCGTCGTCAGTCGTGTCATGCCGATCGACTTGGCGGCCTCGGTTTGCCCGACATCGACGGAGAGAATGCCGCCACGCACCACTTCGGCGGTGTAGGCGCCCTGGTTCATGCCGAGCCCGAGCAGCGTCGCCATGAAGGGGCCAATGATGTCGATGGTGCGCCACTCGACCAGGCCGGGGATGCCGATCGTCGGGAAGACCAGCGCGAGGTTGAACCAGAGCAGGAGCTGCAGCAGCAGCGGCGTGCCGCGGAAGAACCAGATGTAGAACAGCGCGACGCCGCGCAGCACCGGGTTCGGCGACATGTACATGATGGCGAAGATGACGCCGAGCGCGATGCCGAGCGCCATGGCGCAGACCGTCATGATGATGGTGTTGACGAGCCCGCTCAGGATTGCGGGCGCGGTGAAGAACTGCCCGACGACCTTCCAGTCGATCTGGCCTTCGGCGAAAGCCTTCATCACCCAGGCCAACACCAGAATGATGAGCGCGGCAGCGACCCAGCGCCCGTAATAGCGGCGCGGCACGAGCTTCAGCCCGGCGATCCCGGCAAGGTCTCGCCCTATTCCAATTCCGACTGCGCTGGTCATCGCTGCGCTCCGCGGGTCCAAACGTCAAAATCCGCGAGCCAGATGCGGAACCGGCTAATCTGCTCGGCGACGCGCGCTGGCGCGGTGCCGCCAAAACCGCTGCGGGCGGCCACCGCGGCATCAAGGGTGAGACAGGCCCTTACATCCTCACCGAGGCGCGGATCAATGGCGCGGAGCTCGATCGGCTCGAGTTGTTCGAGCTCGCGCCCCATTTCCTCGCAGTAGCGGACCAACGTCCCGGTGATCTCGTGAGCTTCGGCAAAGGGCACGCCCTTGCGCGCGAGATAGTCGGCGACCTCCGTCGCCAGCGCGAAGCCGGTGCCGGCCTGCGCCCGCATCACCTGCGGATGCGCTTCCATGCTGGCGATCAGTCCGGCGAAGGCCGGCAGCACTTCGCCCAGCACGTCGACGGCATCGAACGCGGCGCGCTTGTCCTCCGCGAGGTCGCGATTATAGGCGAGCGGCAGGCCCTTGAGCGCGCCGAGCATGGTGACGAGGTCGCCGGTCAGCCGCGCCGCCCGGCCGCGCGAAATCTCGGCGATATCCGGGTTCTTCTTCTGCGGCATGATCGACGAGCCCGTGGCGAAGGCGTCGTCGAGCGTGACCCAGCCGAACTGGCGCGAGGTCCAGAGCGTGACCTCTTCGGCCAGTCGCGAGAGATTGGTCGCGAGCATGGCGGCGACGAACAGGAATTCCGCGACATGGTCGCGCGCACCGACGGCATCGACCGAGTTTTCGCAGGGCGCGTCATAGCCCAGTGCCTTGGCGCTGAGTTCGGGCGTCAACGCGATCGCCGAGCCGGCAAGCGCCGCCGCGCCGAGCGGCGACTGGCCGGAACGGCGCTCCCAATCCTGGAGGCGCGAGGCGTCGCGGGCGAGAACCTGGCCATGCGCCATCAGCCAATGGCCGAATGTCACGGGCTGGGCGCTCTGCAGATGCGTGAAGCCCGGGCAGACCGAGGCGGCGTGGGTGTCCGACTGGGCCGCGATGGCGTCCAGCAGTTCCACCAGCATGGCGCCGATCAGGCGAACCTGCTCGCGCAGATAGAGTTTCAGGTTGTTGGCCGCCTGGTCGTTGCGCGAGCGGCCGGCGCGGAGCTTGGCCCCGGCGTCGCCGATCCGGGCGATCAGGACGCGCTCGACGAAAGTGTGGACATCCTCGTCATCGGCGCTCGGGCTCAGGGTCCCGGCCTGGACCTCCTGCGAGATGGCTTCGAGGGCGGCAATGATCGCCTCCATTTCGGCGGCCGTGAGCAGTCCGGCGCGCAGCAATTCCGCTGCATGGGCCTTGCCGCCGGCGATATCCTGGGGGGCGAGACGGGCATGGGCGCTGGCGGCGCTCGAAAGCCGCATCAGCCGCGGATCCGGCTGCTTGCGGAAGCGGCCACCCCACAGGCGTGTCGTCTGGTTCATCGCTCTCCCCTTTGGTCTTTTGCAAAGACTGCCCCTTGACCCGTCAGCCAGCAAACGAAACGATCTCCGAAGGGTAGTCCAAAAAGGAATAGCTATTGTGGCCGGCAATCGCCTCCCGCCATCGACGACCGGACTCAGGGTTTTCCTCGCGGTTGCGCGGCTTGGCTCGACCGCGAAGGCGGCCGTCACGGTCAATCTGACGCAGAGCGCCGTCTCCAAGCAGATCCAGGCGCTCGAGGAGCATCTGGGGACGACGCTGTTCGAGCGCACGCCGCAGGGGCTGAAGCTGACGGAAGCGGGCTCCATCTATAACCCCTATGCCGAGGCTGCGATCGAGCAGATGGAACGCGGCGCGCGGCGCCTGAGCGAACGCGCCGCCCAGGGGCGGCCGATCCGCCTCCACATGATCGCCATCGCCGGGGAACGCTGGCTGATGGAGCGCTTTCCGGTCTTCGCCCAGGCCCATCCCGAGATTGACGTGCAGTTCACCAATTTCGTCAGCGAGGAGGAGACGGAGGAGCCCGATATCGACATCGGCCACCAGAGCGGGCCACTGCCGGGGCGCGAGTCACATTATCTCTTCGGACGACAGGTCGCGCTCGTGGCCGCCCCCTCGCTGGTCGAGCGGATGGGCGGCTTCCAGCGTCCGGCCGATATCCAGAAGATGACCCTGCTTCAGCATTTCCAGATGCCGACCTTCTGGGCCGAATTCACCGAGACGCATGGCCTGCGGGGCGCGGTTCCCGCGCATACCGTGCGCTACGGCTACTATTCGGTGATCATCCGCGCGGCGATGGCGGGGCTCGGCGTCGCGCTGGCGCCACGCTGCTATGTGGCGGAGGAACTGGCTTCGGGCGCCCTGATCAACCCGCTCGGTCTCGGCTTCGAGAGCGCAACCGGCTGCTGGCTCACCTTCAGCCCCAACACCGAGCACAGGCCGGGCTTCGAGGCGCTCGTCGCCTGGCTGCGCGAGGAGGCGGCGATCTTCGAGGCGGCGACGCTGGCCAAGGAGGCCAATGATGCGTCGGCCGTCGCCGCCAGCACTGCTCCGGTGCCCCGGCAGGCAAGACGCAGCAGCGCGTCCTGAGCCGCGCTTCCGTCCCCGATGGCCTGCAGGATCAGCGCTACAGGAAGCCCGTCGAGATCCACGGCACAGCGGCGACGATCACGAGGCCGATGAGCAGGGCGAGCATATAGGCTCCGATATATTTCAGGCCCTCGTCCGGGTTGACCTTGCTGATCGCGCAGGCGCCGTAATAGCCGACGCCGAAGGGCGGGGCGAAAAGGCCGATGCCCATCGCGAGCACCACCACCATCGCGTAATGGACCTCGTGCACCCCGACCTGCTTGGCGATCGGGAAAAGCAGGGGGCCAAACAGCACGACAGCGGGGATGCCTTCGAGCACGCTGCCGAGGATGACGAAGGCGAGGATGGAGATCGCCAGGAAGCCCCAGGTGCCGCCGGGAATCGCAGACATCATGCGGGCGAGATCCTGCGAGAAACCCGATTGCGTCAGGCCCCAGGCCATGGCGGTGGCGCAGCCGATGATGAAGATGATCGCGCCGGTCAGCGAGGCGGTATCGACCAGCATCTTCGGCAGGCGCCGCCAATCGAACTGGCGGTAGAGCAGCAGGCCGGCGAGCACGGAATAGGCGATGCCGATGGTCGAGACTTCGGTCGCCGTGGCGACGCCCTCGACAACCGCGGCGCGGATGACGAAGGGCAGGGCGATGGCGGGCAGCGCGATCAGCGCGAGCTTGCCGATCTGCCGGCGCGACTGGCGCACGACATGGCCGAGATCCTCGTGGCGATAGCGCCATCTGACGACGCAGCAGAGTGCGACGCCGAGCACCATTGCCGGCAGCAGGCCGCCGGTGAACAGGGCCGCAATCGAGACGCCGGTGACCGAGCCGATGGTGATCAGCACGATCGAGGGCGGGATCGTCTCGGTCTGCGCGCCGGTCGCCGAGAGCAGGGCGACGAGATCGCCCGGCGCCGCGCCGCGCGCCTTCATTTCGGGGAAGAGCACCGGCGCGATCGCGGCCATATCGGCGATCTTCGAGCCCGAGATGCCGGAGACCAGATACATCGCGCCGATCAGCACATAGGACAGGCCGCCGCGGACATGGCCGAGCAGCCCGGCCAGGAACTCGATCATGGCACGCGCCATGCCGGTCATCTCGATCAGCGCGCCAAGGAAGATGAAGAGCGGCACGGCGAGCAGCATGATGTGGCTCATGCCCTCATCGAGCCGTCCGACCATGACGATCAGGGGGGTCGAAGTCGTCAGCGCGAGATAGCCGAAGGTCGCCAGCGCAAAGGAGAAGGCGATCGGCACGCCGGAGAAGACGTTCAGCGCGACGACGCCGACGAAGAAGATCACCAGGTTGAGTTTGCCGAGCGGCTTCAGGACGGGGCCGGCAAGCCAGAACAGCAGCAGGAGGGCGGCCGTCAGGGCAATCGCGATCAGGGCCGGCTTGAACGAAGGCAGGCGCAGCATCCGGCAGAAGGCGACGACCAGCATCAGGCCGATACCGGCCGGGATTGCGGCTGCGCGCCAGGCATTGGTGATTTCGAGCGCCGGAGTGACGATGAACGCCTCCTCCTCGGCATACTCGAGCGCATGCGGCAGGAGCAGCAGCAGGAAGGCAATGCCGGCGGTGATCGCCAGCGCCTCGAGGCAGGCCCGCGTCTGCGGGCCGACACGGCTGACCAGGCCGGTCATGCGCATATGCTCGCCGCGCCGGAGCGCAACCACCGCGCCCAGCATGGAGAGCCAGAGGAACAGGATCGAGGCCAGTTCGTCCGACCAGACCAGCGGTGCATGGAAGACGTAGCGCGCCGTGACGCCGGCGCCGAGCAGGCCGATCTCGATGACGACGAGCACGGCCACGACCAGTTCGACCAGCCCGCCGACGCTGCGGTCGACGAGGCCGACAGCGCGGCCGAGGCCGCTGGAGGGCCGGATGGCAGGCGCTTGCGACGCTGCGGCCTGAAGCTCCATGACGTTTCTTCCAGTCGTTGTTTTCGTGCCTTATAGGCGTGCGCGTGGCATCAGGCGAGCGCGATGGCAGCCGCTTCCCGGGCAACGGGTATTCGCTGGAGTCCGGCCTGAAACTGGCGAATCCACGGAGCGGGAATTGCGCAGCCGGCGCTGCTATGCTGTTGCGGGCGGCTGCTACCCCAGAAACCCTGCCGCCCCAGAAGCCGAGTGAACCCGTGATTCCCTGGATCCAGATCGATACCGCGACGATGCCGGGTGGCGGCGGCGAAATCCGCCTCAAGCAGCGCGGTGCGGAGTTCTCGATCATGCTGGGCGCGATCGAGCTGATGAACAGCCGCCTCAGCGGCTCGGAGGAGGCACTGGCAACGCTGGTCGCGGCGCGTCTTGCCGGCCGGCCGGAGCCCCGCATCCTGATCGGCGGGCTCGGCATGGGCTTTACCCTGCGCGCGGCGCTGGCGGCGTTCGGGCAAGGCGCGCAGATCGTGGTCTCGGAGCTCGTGCCGGCCGTCGTCGCCTGGGCCCGCGGTCCGATGGCTCAGGTCTTCGGCGATTGCCTCGCCGATCCCCGTGTCACCATCCGCGAGGAGGATGTCGCACGGACGATCGGCGCCGCTCCCGCGGCGTTCGATGCGATCCTGCTCGATGTCGACAACGGCCCGGAGGGGCTGACGCGCCGGGCGAATGACGATCTCTACGACATGGCGGGCCTCGCCGTCGCACGCGCAGCCCTGCGTCCTGGCGGCGTCCTCGCCGTCTGGTCGTCCGGTCCCGATCATGGCTTCACCCAGCGCCTGCGCAAGAGCGGCTATGCCGTCGAGGAGGTGAAGACGCGCGCCAACGGCAAGCGCGGGGGCGCAAGGCACGTGATCTGGCTCGCGACCGGTCCGGGTGCCGCCCAGTCCGAGCGCGCGCGGCGGGCCGGTTCATGATCGCTCCTGACAGGAGGGCGCGCGCAGCGTCGCTATAGATCCGACATGCCGAGACGTCCGCCAAAACCCCTCTCGATCAGCCCGTCGCAGGCCCGCCGGATCTGGCTACGCGCCCAGCKGCTCGATACGCTCGCTCCCTTTGGCGACGGCTCCGAAGCCACGCCGGCGGCGGTGGACCATCTCGGCTATGTGCAGATCGACACGATCAACGTGGTCGAACGCTGCCATCATCACATCCTGTGGACGCGCATTCCGGACTATCAGCGCGCGCATCTGCGCCAGGCCCAGAGCATCGACAAGAGCGTCTTCGAATACTGGACGCACGCGCTGGCCTATGTCCCGACCCAGGATCTGCGCTTCTTCCTGCCCGAGATGAAGCGGCGGCGCGAAAACCCTCCGAGCTGGTTCAATTCGGTGACGAACGAGGACCTGCGCAAGGTCATGGGCCGCGTTCGGCGCGATGGCGCGCTCTCGATCCGAGACATCGACGATGATGTGCTCATCGAGAAGGATCATGCCTGGGCGAGCCGCAAGCCCTCGAAACGCGCCCTGCAGCTCGCCTTCTTCAGCGGTGCGCTGACGATCTGCGAGCGCGCCGGCATGCTGAAGAGCTACGAGCTTCCGGAGCGGCATTTTGGCTGGGAGCGCGCCCCACGCCCGGCGACCGAGAAACAGGTTCTCGACTATCTCCTCGACCGGGCCTTGCGATCGCAGGGCATCGTCAGCCTCGACTCGGTCTGCCATCTCGACGCGCCGCGCAAGCCCGCGATCCGCGAGTTGATCGAGACGAGGCTACGCCGMAGAACGCTCGTGCCTGTCACGATCGAAGGGGCGGGAAAGCAGGAGCATTGGGCGCAACCCGCCATGCTCGAACCGACGCCGGCACCGGATGCCGAGCTGGTCCATATCCTTTCGCCCTTCGATCCGCTGATCATCCAGCGCAAGCGGCTGAAGCTTTTCTTCGGCTACGATCACCTGTTCGAGGCCTATGTGCCGAAGGAGAAGCGGGCGATGGGATATTTCGCCCTGCCGGTTCTGGTCGGCGACGAGATCGTCGCGGCGATCGACCTCAAGGCCGATCGCGCGAACGGGACGCTTCTCGTCCAGCAATGGAACTGGGTCGGCAAAGGCTCTCCCGAGCGGCACAAGGCGGCCATCGAGGACGCGTTGCACCGGTTCGAGCGCTTCCAGCTGGAGACCTGATCCAGCTGGCTCAGGCTTGCGTTCAGCCGAAGAGATTGCGGAACTGCCGCGGCTGGGAGCGCAGATACTGGTTGGGCGCCTTGACGCTGGCACCGAGATGGGCGGCGGCGTGCCAGGGCCACCGCGGATCGTAGAGGATGCCGCGCGCCAGCGCGACGAGATCGGCATCGCCGGTGCCGACGATCGCTTCGGCCTGATCCGGCTCGGTGATCAACCCGACGGCGATGCTCGGCAGATTGGTCGCCTGCTTCACGGCCCGGGCGAAGGGGACCTGGTAATTCGGCCCAAGCGGGATCGCCTGCTTGGCCGAGAGCCCGCCGCTGGAGACATGCATGAAGCTGCCGCCGCGCGCCTCGACCGCCCTTGCGAAAGCGACGGTCTGTTCGACGTCCCAGCCGCCCGGGACCCAGTCGGTGCCGGAGACGCGGAAGCCGACCGGGATCTCCGCAGGGACCACGGCCCGCACGGCATCATAGACTTCGAGCGGCAGGCGCATGCGGTTCTCGAGCGAGCCGCCATACTCATCCCCGCGCTGGTTCGAGAGCGGCGAGAGGAACTGGTGCAGGAGATAGCCGTGGGCGGCGTGCAGCTCGATCGCCTGCAAGCCCAGCCGCACGGCGCGCTTGGCCGATGCGGCGAAGTTCTCGCGGATGCGGGCGATGCCTGCGAGATCGAGCGCGAGCGGCGCCCGGGGATGATCGCCAAACGGGATGGCGGACGGGGCAAGCGTCTGCCAGCCGCCTTGGTCGAGCCCGAGCTGGCCGCCGCCTGTCCAGGGCGCGGCCACCGAGGCCTTGCGCCCGGCATGGCCGAGCTGGATGCCGATCGGCATGTCGGAATACGCACGGACCGCCGCCAGCGTCCTGGCCAGGGCCGCTTCCGTCTCGTCCGACCAGAGGCCGAGGTCCAGCGGGCTGATCCGGCCCTCCGGCTCGACGGCCGTCGCCTCGATGAACATCAGCGCGGCGCCGGACAGGGCGAGATGGCCGAGATGGATCGTATGCCAGTCGGTCGCCCGGCCATCCTCGGCCGAATACTGGCACATCGGCGCGATCACGATGCGGTTGGCGAGTTCGAGGCCGCCGAGCTTGTACGGGGTGAAGAGCTGGCTGGTCATGATGCCTCCGGCGGTTCCATCGCGCCGCGCGGACGGACCCGCCGACCGGCTGTTTCTAGCCGTCTCGCCAAGCCGCTGACTACAGGCAACAGCGCAAGGGMACGGTTGCAGTTGCGAAGAGAGCGCTACGGCGCTCCCGTGGCAGCCGAGACCAGCCAGATCGCGACGGGGAAGGTCAGCGCCGCCAGGGCCGTGGAGAGCACGATCGCAGCCGCGATTGGCCGGCTATCGGTCTCGAAGCGCTCGGAGATGACGAAGACATTCGCCGCGATGGGGAGGGCCGAATAGAGCACGCCGGCCGTGACCCAGAACGCGTCAAGCTTGAGCACGACGGCAAGCACGATCCAGGTCACCAGCGGGTGCAGCACGAGCTTGCCGACGACCAGTGGTGCAATCCCGAGGGCCGGGAGCTTGCTGCCGCCACCGCTCCATTGTCGCGCCGCGAGGCCGAGCGCGAAGACGCCGACCGGCGCAGCCGCATTTCCGAGGAAGGAGAGGAAGCGGTCGACCGGTTCCGGGATCGCGACCCCGCTGACCGAGAGCGCGAGGCCGCCTGCGATCGACAGCATGAAGGGGTTGAGGATCGTGCCGCGAATGAGCCGGCCGGCAATGGCGGGTGCCGAACCGGCGCCGCGCCCGGCCTCGATCAGCCCGATCGACAGGGGCACGACCAGCGCCGTGTCGCAGATCAGGCCGATCGCGATCGGCGCTGCGGCGCGCTCGCCGAGGAAGGCCAGCATCAGGGGAATGCCGAGAAAGGCGAAATTGCCGCCGACGAGGCTCTGCCCGCGCGAGACCGCATTGGGGAAGGGCAGGGCGCGCAACCGCGTGCCGATGAGGATGCCAAGCGCCATGATCGTCACGCCGATTGCTGCCAGCGCCACGAAGAAGGTCGTGTTCCAGAGCTCGGCGATCGGCTGCCGCGACATCACGCGCAGCACCATTGCCGGTGTCGCGATCATGAAGGCGAAGGTGTTGAGCACCCTGACGGAATCGGGGCCGAACAGCGTGCGGCCGGAAACCAATGCGCCGAGCGCGATCACCGCGAAGAACGGCGTGCTGGTGGCAAGGAATTGAAGCATCGATTGCGCTGACGGCTGGAGAACCCGCGCGTCGTCCCGGCCGTGCCTGTCCCGGCACCGGAATGACGCGCGTTGTCCTGCTCTCTACCAGCCGGGACTTGGCATTGGCCATGCGGCCCGATGCCTGACCGCCCGCCGCCAACGCAGGCCCCGTCGTGATCAGTTCGCCTGGAAGGCGCCGATCATGTAGCTCTCATTGCCGATCTCGGTGACGCGGCCCTTCACCTCGTAGCTCGCGAGATCGACGATCCAGACCACGCTGGAATTCGACTTGCCCTTGGGCGCTCCGGTGATCGCGGCATATTTTCCGTCGGGGGTGATCGCGATGCCGCGCGGGCGGGAGGGCTCGCCGCCGGGCGTCTTCAACTCGACCCTCTTGATCGTTGCCGGCTGCCCGGCGATGGCCTTGGCGACATCGATGATGTCGATATTGTTCGAGCGGAAATGCGTCGACAGGATGCGCTTGCCGTCCGGCAGGAACGCCGCCACGAAGGGGCGTGTCGGCACGGACTTGTCGTCGGTGCCGACCAGCACGCGGGCGACCTCGGCCTTGGCAGGGTCCGACAGCGCCTTCTCGACATCGATGATCGAGACGGTATTGCCGGGCCTGTCGGTCTGCGCGTTCTCGCGCGAGGCATGCGCCACAAGCTTGCCGTCCGGGCTGGTCGAGATGCCGAAGCCGCCCGCCTGCACGGGAATGCGCGCGATCTCCGCTCCGACTTCACCCGCAATCGCCTTTTGCAGGCTGATCACCGAGATATCGTCCGTTCCGCCATTGGCGCCGAAGATCGTGCCCCCACCGAGCGGACTGATCGTCACGCCGTTGGTGTCAGGGAAACAGCCGAATTTCGGGTCGGGCGCGCGGTGCGGCACGGGATCGGGAGGGCATGGGAAGCCGGGCTTGCCGAAAGCCTGCTCGACCCGACGAATGACCTTGTTGCTGGCGAGGTCGACGATGCTGATATGGCGGCCGCCATCCTCGTCGCCCTTCTGTTCGGCATGGGCGAGCGCGGCATGCCGGCCGTCAGGAGCGATCGCGAAGCCGGTCGGCCCAAAGCCTTCCGTCTCGATATAACCCTCGACGGCCGCAAGCGTGCCGTTGCTCGCCGGATCGAGCGCCTTCTTGAGATCGACGATGGTGACGGTGCCGGCATGGCCGTGCTGGAAGGCGGCGGCATCGTCGGGCCTGGTGCGGCCGGAATGATTGACCACATAGGCGCGCCGGTAATCCGGCGCGATGGTGATGGTGATCGGCTGGCCGCTGGAGATTGTGTCGGCCTTGCCGGTCCCGGTCGCGTCGATATCGGGCGTGACGCGGATGCGGTTCACCACCGCTTTCGGCGTGCCGTCATTGGCCGGATCGATCGCCCTTTCGAGGTCGATCACCAGGACGACATTGTCCCAGCGCCCGCTTGCGAGGAAATAGTCCTTTGCCATGGCGGCCTGTATTCCTCCGGCAGCGATCAGCGCCGTGACGCCAGTCAGAAGCATCGTCCTTAGCATCGTCCGTCCTCCTTCGGCTCACCCGTTTGTCCGGGTCCTTGGTTGGGATGCCTGCTGCCGCTCCGGCTTTTCGCGTCAGCCCTCCAACGCCATGTCGAGCACGCGGGCGACATGCAGCGCCTCTCGGCCTGCACCATCGTGGATCTGGTGGCGGCAACTCGTGCCATCGGCAACGACGAGGTCCTGCGCGCCTGCCTTGCGCACTGCCGGCAGCAGCGAGAGCTCGGCCATGGCGAGCGAGACATCCATGGTGTCCGCGCCGTAGCCGAAGGCACCCGACATGCCGCAGCAGCTCGACTCGATCGGCTTGACGTCGAGACCCGGAATCGCGCGGAGCGTCGCCTCGACGGCGCCCATCGCCGCGAACGCCTTCTGGTGGCAATGCCCGTGCAGATGGGCGACGCGGCCCGCCTGGTCCTTCAGCGGCAACGTGGTCGTCCCCGCCTTGATATCGGCCGCGAGCAGCTCTTCGAGCAGGAAAGCCGCGCTGGCCGCGGGTTCAACCTGCTCCTTGGGCAGGATCGCGCCAAACTCGTCGCGGAAGGTCAGCAGGCAGGACGGTTCGAGCCCGACGATGCGGGCGCCCCCGGCAATATAGGGCGAGAGCGCATCGAGCGTGCGCTTGGCCTCGATGCGCGCCTCGTCGACCAATCCGGCCGAGAGGAAGGTCCGTCCGCAGCAGAGCGGCCTGCCGCCGTCAGCCGGTTCGACCTTGTGGATGCGATAGCCGCCGGCCGCGAGCACGCGCTCAGCCGCCTCCATATTCTCGCGCTCGTAGTAGCGGTTGAACGTATCGCCGAAGAGCACGATGTCGCGGCCGTCGCCCTTCACATCGCCAGGCGTTGCCGGGTTGCCGGCCTGCACCCAGGGCTTGCGCCAGACCGGCAGCGAGCGGCGCGCGCTGAAGCCGAGCCAGCGCTCGCTCAGTTTGGCCAGAGCAGGGATGCGATCGCGCAGGTTCATCAGCGGCGCCAGTTTCGCGGCATAGGGCGCATAGCGCGGCAGCCAGGCGATCAGCCGTTCCTTCAGGGGCAAGCCATGGCGCTGGTGATAATGGTGGAGGAACTCGATCTTCATCCGGGCCATGTCGACGCCGGTCGGGCAGTCGCGCTTGCAGCCCTTGCAGGAGACGCAGAGATCGAGCGTCTCCTTCATCTCAGGCGAGGTGAAGGCGTCGGGGCCGAGCTGCCCGGAGATCGCGAGGCGCAGGCTGTTGGCGCGCCCGCGCGTCAGATGGGTCTCGTCCCTGGTGGCGCGATAGGACGGGCACATCGTGCCGCCGGAGAGTTTCCGGCAGGTGCCATTGTTGTTGCACATCTCGACGGCGCCGCCGAGCCCGCCCCAATCGGACCAATCGAGTGCGGTTGCGGCCGGGATAGGCGTCGCATAGCCCGGCGGAAACCGCATCAGGCTGCGATCGTCCATCTTGAGCGGCCGCACGATCTTGCCGGGATTCAGCCGGTTCTCCGGGTCGAACCYGTCCTTCACCGCCTCGAAGGCGCGCGTCAGCGGGCCGCCGAACATCGGTTCGACGAATTCCGAGCGGGAAATGCCGTCGCCATGCTCGCCGGAATAGGAGCCCTTGAACTGGCGCACGAGGTCGCAGGCGGCCTCGGCGATGCCGCGCATCGCCTTGACCCCGGCCTCGTCCTTCATGTTCAGGATCGGGCGGACGTGCAGGCAGCCGACCGAGGCATGGGCGTACCAGGTTCCGCGCGTGCCGTGACGGGTAAAGAGCTCGGTCACCGCGTCGGTATAGTCGGCGAGATGTTCGAGCGGGACGGCGCAGTCCTCGATGAAGGAGACCGGCTTCCCGTCGCCCTTCATCGACATCATGATATTGAGGCAGGCCTCGCGCACCTCCCAGACCGGCTTCTGCCGTGCCGGTTCGACGACCTCGACGACCGCGTCGGCAAAGCCGTGATCGGCCATGCACTGGTCGAGCCGCTTCAGGTCGTACTTCAGCGCCGCGAGATCGTCGCCGGCGAATTCGACCAGCAGCAGGCAGTTCGGCTGGCCCCTGGTGATGTCGGCGAGCGTTCGCACGAAGAGCGGGATATCGGCACCGAGCACCAGCACATTGTTGTCGACGAGCTCGACCGCGACCGGACCCAGCGCCACGATATGCTGCGTCGTCTCCATCGCCGCACGAAAATCCGGGAAATGGCAGACGCCCATGACGCGGTGGGTCGGCAGGGGCGAGAGCCTGAGCGTCGCCTCCGTGGTGATCGCGAGCGTGCCTTCCGAGCCGACCAGCAGATGCGACAGGTTCGGCCGGGCCGGGAGCAGCTCGTCGAGATTGTAGCCGCCGACCCGGCGCTGCACCTTCGGGAAGATGCGCTCGATCTCGTCGCGGTGCCCGTCCGCCAGGGACAGCATCCGCGTCATCAGGTCCCGCGTCCTGACCGAGGCATTGTCGCCGACCGGGTTCTCGCCCAGCGCAAAGGCCTCGCCGTCATGGAACTGCGCCCGCAGGGCAATGACATTGTCGACCATCTTGCCGTAGCGCAGCGAGCGCGCGCCGGAGGAGTTGTTGCCGGCCATGCCGCCAATGGTGCAGCGGCTCGCGGTCGAGGGCTCGACCGGGAAGAACAGGCCGTCCTTCTTCACATGGCTGTTGAGCTGCTCCAGCACGATGCCGGGCGCGACCGAGACCGTGCGCGAGGCCGGGTCATAGTCGCGGATCGCGTTAAAATGCCGGCTCATGTCGAGGATCAGCGCATCGCCGATCGGCTGGCCGTTTTGCGACGTGCCGCCGCCGCGCGCGATCACCGGAACGCCGTGCTCGGCCGCGATCTGGAGCGCGGCCGCAATGTCGGTCTCGCTCTTCGGAAAGGCGATACCCTGCGGGATGATCTGGTAGATCGAGGCGTCGGTGGCATAACGCCCGCGCGTGAATGCGTCGAAGCGGACCTCGCCTTCGAGCGCCTGGGCGAGGCGCCGTTCGAGCCCGAGATTGCGCGAGCCCTGTTTGGCGAGGGGGGCAGCATGGGTCATCGCGTCACGTATCCATTCCAGTTCATCTCGACCCGGCTCTGCGTTTCAATTTGGCCGGGACGACCCGCGTTCGCGTCCGAACGCATTCTCACTCGGCGGCTTCTGCCGCCTTTCCGGCCCGGCCGCTTCTGCGCCGCACCGCCCCGATCAGGTCCGACACCGGCCCCCAGAAGAGCAGGATCATCGCGAGCGCAACCAGTGTCGTGACGAGCCCGTTGGCGAAGAAGACCCCGAGACTGCCGCCCGAGCCGAGCAGGGCCTGCCGGAAAGCGTCCTCGGCCCGGTCGCCCAGGACCAGCGCCAGCACCAGCGGCGCCAGCGGGTAGTCGAGCTTCTTGAAGACATAGCCGATGATGCCGAAGATCAGCATCAGCCAGATGTCGAAGATCGAGTTGGAGATCGTATAGGCGCCGATAGCGCAGACGATCAGGATCACCGGCGCGACGAAGGAGAAGGGGATGCGCATGATCGCGGCGAAAAGCGGCACGGTCGCCAGCACGATGATCAGGCCGGCGAGGTTGCCGAGATACATCGAGGCGATCAGCCCCCAGACGAAGTCCTTCTGCTCGACGAAGAGCATCGGCCCGGGCTGAAGCCCCCAGACCAGCAGGCCGCCGAGCAGCACGGCCGCCGTGGCCGAGCCCGGGATGCCGAGCGCCAGCATCGGCAGCAAGGCGCTGGTGCCGGCGGCATGCGCCGCGGTCTCCGGCGCAAGCACGCCCTCGATCTCGCCCTTGCCGAAATTGGCGCCGCGCCGCGAGAAGCGCTTGGCGAGGCCATAGCCCATGAAGGAGGCGGCGATCGCGCCGCCGGGCGTCACGCCCATCCACATGCCGACGAGGCTGGAGCGGACGAGCGTCGCCCAGTAGCGCGGCAGCCCGGCCCAGGTCCGCAGCACGACCTTGAGATCGATCGTCGCCTGCTTGCCCTTGAAGACCAGTCCCTCCTCGACGGTGAGCAGGATCTCGCTGACGCCGAACAGGCCGATTACGACGATAAGGAAGTCGAAGCCGCGCATCAGCTCGGTCGAGCCGAAGGTCATGCGCAGATCGCCCGAGATCGAGTCGAGCCCGACTGCCGCCAGCAAGAAGCCGATGCAGAGCGAGGCCAGGATCTTTGCCCGGTTTTCCCGGCCCATGCCGATGAAGGAGCAGAAGGTCAGCAGGAAGACGGCGAAGAACTCGGCGGGCCCGAAGCGCAGCGCGAAGGAGGCGACCAGGGGGGCGACGAAGGTAATCAGGATGACGCCGGACAGCGCCCCGATGAACGAGGCCGTGAAGGCGGCCGTCAGTGCCTCGGCCGCCTTGCCCTGCACCGCCATCGGATAGCCGTCGAAGGTGGTCGCGACCGACCAGGCCTCTCCGGGAATATTGAACAGGATCGAAGTGATCGCGCCGCCGAACAACGCCCCCCAGTAGATCGAGGAAAGCAGGATGATCGCCGAGGTCGGGTCCATGCCGAAGGTCAGCGGCAGCAGGATCGCGACCCCGTTCGGACCGCCKAGGCCCGGCAGCACGCCGACAATGATGCCGAGCACCACGCCGATCACCATGAAACCGACATTGTGCCAGGAGAGCGCGACCTGGAAGCCGGCGATCAGCGAGGAGAGGTCTTCCATCAGCGCAACCTCAATAGCCGAGCATGGCTTCGAGCGGACCCTTGGGCAGGGGCACGCGGAACTGCTGTTCGAAGATCCAGAAACAGACGATCGGCACGAGGACGGCCGTCAGCACGATGCTCCACCAGCGCGAGGTCGCGACGACGGCCATGAAGACGAGGATGAAGACGCTCGCGGCGACATAGAGCCCGAGCGGCTGGATCAGCGCGACGAAGAGAACGAGCGGGCCGAGCACGCGCGAGACCTGCCCGAGCTGCTCGAAGGTGACGAAGACGCTGTTCTCTGTGCGAAAGGACTGCACCAGGATGAACAGCGAGGCGGCCAGGAACAGCCAGCCGACGCGGGCGGGGAAGAAGCCGTTCTGCGGGCCATTGTCCCAGCCGGCCCCGCGGCCATAGGAATCCCAGAGCACGACGAAGGCGAGGCCGATCAGGATCGCGGCCGTGCCAAGTTCGACGGGGCGGCGCGAGAGGCCGCGCGGCGCTTCGCCTTCAGGATGAGCGGACATCGACATCTCCGGACGTCGGCAGAGGGTTGAGGCCCGCCGTGACGGCGGGCCGGTCGGGCTCAGGCATCGGCCCKAAAAGTGGGCGCGGTTTTCGGAAAAGCCGATGCAAACGTAGAAGGCTGCATGATCGGATCGGATATGTTTCCGGTCCGATCATGCAAGGGCTACTTCGCCGTGAAGCCGGCTTCGCCCATCAGCTTGGCGTGCTTCTCCTCATCGGCCTTGAGGAAGGTCACGAACGCCTCGCCGTCGCGATAGTCCGGAACCAGCGCGCTGCGGGCGAGGTAGTCCTTCCATTCCGGCGTCTCGGAGACCTTCTTGAACAGGTTCACGTAGAAAGCCTGCTGCTCCTTGGTGACCTTGCCGGGCATGAACATGCCGCGCAGCATCTGGTAGGTGACGTTCAGCCCCTGCGAGGCGCAGGTCGGGATATCGGCCCAGGATTTTCCGTCGGCGACCGGCGTCGAGTAGGTCATCTTCTGTTCGGAGAAGACGCAGATCGGCCGTGTCGCCCCGCCGCGCCAGTTGGCGACGTCCTCGGCCGGGTTGTTGGTGCTGGCGTCGATGTGATTGCCGGAAAGCTGGGTCGAGGCCTGGCCCCCGCTGGTGTGCGGGATATAGGCGAACTTGACCCCGCCAGCCTTCTCCATGCCGAAGACGATCAGGTTGTCCTCGCGCTTCGACGAGGTGCCGCCGATCTTGAGCGGGGGCGAGGCGGCCTTGGCTGCCGTCATGAAGTCGCCGGCGGTCTGATAGGGCGCCTTGGCGTTGACCCAGAGCACGAAGGAATCCTGCGCCATCATCGCGATCGGCGTGTATTCGGTCCAGTTCAGCGGCAGCTTGGTCGCCATCGGCGTCATGAAGATGCCGCTCGACGTGGTGATCAGCTTGTGCGGGTCGCCCGCCGCCTTCTGGATGTCGAGCATGCCCTCGGCGCCGCCGGCGGCCGGCTTGTTGACGACGATGATCGGCTGCGAGGTCAGGTTATTCTTCTGGATGATGCCCTGCATCGTCCGCGCCATTTGGTCGGAGGCGCCGCCGGCCGAGAAAGGCACGACGATTTCGATGGCCTTGGTCGGCTCCCAGGCGAGGGCGGGGGTCACTGCTGCGAGCGCCGCGCCAGCGGCAAGCCAATGCTGCTTCATCTCTTCCAACCTCCCTGCAACGCGCTCTGTCGGCGCCGTGGCGAGAGCCTAGAATCAAAAAATTTTGCATTCAATCTGAAAAATGATGATGGCCGAATTGACGACGACACTGCCCGGTCGCCACCCCGTATCAATGCCGGGGAGGTCTCAGGCTGGGGTTGGACTCAGGCAGGGCTGTTCTCGTCGTCCGTCTGCGCGGCGCTCTGATGCTGCGCGGCTTTTCGCTTGTTGCGCAGATGCAGGAACATGATGTCGCTGAGCTCGCTGCCGGCGCGTCGGCGCAGGGCATCGAGGATCGCCTCGTGCTCGCGCATCGCCTCGCCCCAGCGGTCGCGCTCCTTGTCGAGATTGGCGGAATAACGCACGCGCCGGATGCGGCCGGCAATGCTGTTATAGGTCGCGCTGAGCGTCGCATTGCCGGCGGCCGCGACGATCATGCGGTGGATGTCCTGATTGCACTGGAAATAGCCGTGCATGTCGCGCCGCAGGTAGAAACGGTACATCTCGTGATGAGACTGCTCGATTTCGGCGATTTCCTCGTCGCTGATGCGTTCGCAGGCCAGTCGCMCCGCCAGGGCTTCGAGCCCGCCCATCACGTCGAACAATTCACGCAGATCATCGGCGCTCAGGGCGCGCACGCGTGCGCCGCGATTGGGCAGCAGGTCGATCAGCCCTTCCGCGGCCAGGACCTTGAGCGCCTCGCGCAGCGGCGTGCGCGAGATGCCGAACCGGTCGCAGAGCAGGCGCTCGGGCACGCGTGCGCCATCGGCGAGATTGCCCTCGACGATATAGTCGCGCAGCGCGGCCAGAAGTTCGCCGTGCAGCGATGTCTGCCCGGCGCCGTCCTCGCGCCGCAGCGGCGGGTTTTCGGTCGTCTCAGTGTCGAGCGCGATAGTCGTCATCCTGGTTTGCTACGCGAGTGGACGGCCCCGTGTCGAGATCGGTCAGCATAATATTGCACGCGCGAACGGTGTTGCCAAAGGCAAAAATGAATGCAAAACATCGGCGATCATGAGCGGCGAGCCGGACGCGCCGCCACGTCCGAATAGGGAGTTTATCGCCATGGCATCGCAGCAGGGCCGCCATTTCCTCCAGATTCCCGGCCCGAGCCCGGTGCCCGACCGGATCCTGCGGGCCATGGACATGCCGGTGATCGATCACCGCAGCGCCGAGTTCGCCAAGCTCGGGCGCGAGGTGCTCGACGGTGCCAAGTCGGTGTTCAAGACCAGCCAGCCGGTGGTGATCTATCCGTCCTCCGGGACCGGTGCCTGGGAAGCCGCGATCGTCAATACGCTCTCGCCGGGCGACACCGTGCTGATGGCCGAGACCGGCCATTTCGCCACGCTCTGGCGCCAGATCGCCGGGCGTTTCGGCATCGAGGTCGATTTCATTCCGGGCGACTGGCGCCGTGGCGCCGATCCGGCTGCGATCGAGGCAAAGCTAGCCGAGGATCGCGGCCGCAAGATCAAGGCGGTGATGGTCGTCCATAACGAGACCTCCACCGGCTCGACGAGCCGGATCGCCGAGATCCGCAAGGCGATCGACAGGGCCGGCCACCCGGCGCTCTTCATGGTCGACACCATCTCCTCGCTGGCTTCGGTCGACTACCGGCACGACGAATGGCAGGTCGACGTTACGGTTTCCGGCTCGCAGAAGGGTCTGATGCTGCCGCCGGGCCTCAGCTTCAACGCGATCTCGGAAAAGGCGATGGCCGCCTCCCGGGCGAACACAATGCCGCGCTCCTATTGGGACTGGCAGGAGATGGTCAAGATCAACGCCAACGGCTTCTTCCCCTACACGCCGGCGACGAACCTGCTCTACGGCCTGCGCGAAGCCGTCAGGATGCTGCATGAGGAGGGCCTGGATGCCGTCTTCGCCCGCCATGAGCGGCTTGCCGCGGCGACGCGGGCCGCGGTGAAGGCCTGGGGCCTCGACATCCTCTGCGAGAACCCGGCGGAATATTCGCCGGTGCTGACCGCCGTGCTGATGCCGCCGAGCCACGACGCCGACCATTACCGCAAGGTGGCGCTCGAGAAGTTCAACATCTCGCTCGGCTCCGGCCTCGGCAAGGTGGCCGGCAAGGTCTTCCGGATCGGCCATCTCGGCGAATGCAACGAACTGACCCTGCTTGGCGCGTTGTCCGGCGTCGAGATGGGGCTGGCGGCGGCCGGCGTGCCGCATCGCAGCGGCGGCGTGCAGGCCGCAATGGCCGCGCTCGAAAGCCGCGAGGAAGCCAATACACCGAAGGTTGCGGTCGCCTGACGAGGGGAGGAGTCCCGGGGGCCCTCTGAACCGAGAGGGCTCCCGGGGCTTCGCGCTCGCCTCGCGAGCATTTCTGCGCTCCCCATGCGCAGGATTCGGAGTGCCGCAGGCCGAAATGCCCATGGTAGAACCGGGGCAATCGCCGCTCCGGAACCCGCCGATGAACGATCCCTCCAGTTCCATTCTGTTGACCGTCGAGGCCGGCGTCGCAGTGCTGACGCTGAACCGTCCCGACGTGCTGAACGCCTTTGACGCGGCTATGGCCGAAACTTTCCTGGCCCGGATCGAGGAGGTCGCGGCGCGCCGGGATGTCCGTGCCATCCTGCTGAAGGGCGCGGGCAGGGGGTTCTGCGCCGGTGGCGACGTCTCGCAATTCACCGCTGGCGGCGACCCCGAAGCCGCGATCGAGGCGATCATCACGCCTCTGCATGCCGGGCTGAAGCGGCTCGATGAATTGCCGCAGCCGGCGATCGCCTGCCTGCATGGCGCGGTGGCCGGCGCCGGATTCAGCCTGGCGCTTGCCTGCGATCTGGCGATCGCGGCCGAGAACGCGAAATTCACGCTGGCCTATGCCCGGATCGGTGCGACACCGGACGGATCCGGGACCTACCATCTGCCGCGTATCGTCGGCATGAAGAAGGCAAAGGAGCTGGCGCTGCTCGCCGAGACGATCGATGCCGGCGAGGCGCTGCGGCTCGGCCTGATCAATCGCACCGTGCCGGCCGAGTGTCTCGATGCCGAAGCCATGGCGCTGGCGCGCAAACTGGCTGCCGGGCCGACCCAGGCCTATGGCCGCATCAAGGCGCTGCTCGGCGCTTCGCTGAGCAACACGTTGAGCGCCCAGCTCGACGCCGAGCGCGACGCCTTCCACGCCTCGACCCGGACCGCGGATTTCAGCGAGGGTGTCTCGGCCTTCCTGGAGAAGCGGCCAACCCGGTTCACGGGCCAGTAGATCACCGGGGCCGGATATCGGGTCCGGTCCGACGATCTCGCCCTTTTAGTATTTGCATCGGCTTTGTCCGAAGGCCGCAAACCACTTTCCCGCCGATGCTTGAGAGGATTGGCAATGCAGGATTCCCACGGCGTTCTCTTCACGAGCCCGGCCGAGTTCGTCGACAGCGACCATCCGATGGTGATCGCCGAGGCGCGCCTGCTGACCTCGGGCATCAGCGACCCTGCCGGGCAGGCCGGCATCCTCTATCAGGCGGTGCGCGACGGCATCCGCTATGACCCCTATGGCGACTATCTCAACCCCGAGACCTATCGCGCCAGCTCCGTGCTGGCGGCCGGCATCGGCTACTGCGTCGGCAAGGCCGCGCTCTATGCAGCCTATTGCCGGGCCATCGGCATTCCAGCCCGCATCGGGCTCGCCGACGTCAAGAACCATCTCGCCACGCCGCGCCTGCTGGAGGCGGTCGGCACCAATGTCTTCGCCTATCACGGCTATACCGAGGTTTTCCTCGACGGGCGCTGGCTGAAGGCGTCGCCGACCTTCAACGCGCGCCTCTGCGACAGGCTCGGCGTTGCGACCCTCGGCTTCGACGGCAAGAGCGATGCGCTGCTGCAGAGCTTCGACGGGCAGGGCCGCAGTTTCATGGATTATGTCGCCCAGCACGGCAGCTTCTTCGACGTGCCGGTGAAGTTCCTGATCCGCGAGATGTCGCGGCTCTATCCGAAACTCTGCGTCCCGGGCGGACTGCGAGGCAGCATGGAGCAGGAAGCGCGGGCCTCGCTGTCGGGTTGACGCGGACATCGCCACCGCCCGGCGGAAGCGGATGTCGGCCTTAGCGCGCGTCGTGAAAGATCAGCCCGGTGGTGTAGCGCTCGCCCGAGCGCACCCGGCTGACGCCATGGCGGAGATTGACGCGGTAAGTGCCGCGGGAACCCCGCATCGGCCGGTGCTGCACGGCGAAGATCGCCGCTTCTCCCTGAGCCAGCGGCACGACCTCGGGCCGTGACTGCATGCGCGGCCGCTGCTCGACCAGGGTGAACTCGCCACCGGTGAAATCGACGCCTGGCTGCGAGAGCAGGATGACCATCTGGAACGGGAAGAACAGGTCGCCGTAAAGGTCCTGATGCAGGCAGTTATAGTCGCCGGCGCCGTATTTCAGCAGCAGCGGGGTCGGCCGGGTCTGTCCGGCCTCGTGGCACAGGGTCAGGAAGGCGCCGAGCGCGTCGGGATAACGCTGCGCGATCCCGAGGGTCTCGTTCCAGCGGTTCGCCACGGGGGCGAGGCGCTCATAGATGGCCGGCCGCAGGGCCGCCAGCATCTCCGGCAGCGGATGGGCGAAATACTGGTACTCGCCACTGCCAAAGCCGTGCCGCGCCATGACGATGCGGCTGCGGAAACGGCTCTCGTCGGCATAGAGCGCAGCCAGCGCGCGGCATTCCGCCGGGCTGAGCAAGGGCCCGGTCAGGCCGACGCCATGGGAGTCGAGTTCGGCCTCGATCCGGCGCCAGTGCAGCGCGTCGACGCGCGCCGCGAGGGATGGAGGTTCGGGCAATTTTGCTGCGGCTGGCATGGCGGGGGCCTTCTTCGACTGGCATGTGCGTGTCGAGGAAGGCTCCCATGCCTCGGGCACCGGCTTCCACCCGGTTTCTGCGCGGCCTGCTGGATATCCGGACCACGTCCCGGTCCGGGCCGGTGCCTTAACCCGCGGGCTTGAGATAGGGCATCTTTATGCCCTGTTCGGCCATCGTGCTGCGATTGCTCGCCTGCCGCTTCTTGATCTCGGCACGGGCGACCGTGCGCAGATGCACCTCGTCCGGCCCGTCGATGAAGCGCAGCGCCCGGCCCCAGCTATAGATGAAGGCGAGCGGCGTATCATTGGAGAGACCGGCGGCGCCAAAGACCTGAATGGCCCGGTCGGCGATCTTGGTCTGGAGCCGCGTCGCCACGACCTTGATCGCGGAGACCTCGGTGCGCGCGGCCTTGTTGCCGTGCTTGTCCATCATCCAGGCGGCGCGCAGGCAGAGCAACCGCGCCTGGTCGATTTCCATGCGCCCTTCGGCAATCCAGTCCTGGACATTGGCATAGTCTGAGAGATGCCGGCCAAAGGCCTTCCGCTGCAGCGCGCGCTCGACCATCAGTTCGAGCGCGACCTCGCATTGGCCGATCGTGCGCATGCAGTGGTGGATGCGGCCGGGCCCGAGCCGCGCCTGCGCCAGCGCAAAGCCCGCGCCTTCCTCCCCGAGCATGTTGGCGGCCGGCACGCGGACAGTGTCGAAATCCGTTTCGGTATGGCCTTCCGGCGAATGGTGGTTGAGCAGCGGCAGGTTGCGCATCACGCTCACGCCCGGCGTATCCATCGGCACGATCACCATGGAATGGCGCTTGTGCGGGTCGGCCTCCGGGCGCGTGTCCGAGAGGCCCATGACGATGCAGAACTTGACGTTTGGATGCAGGGCGCCGGTGGTCCACCATTTCCGGCCGTTGATGACATAGTCATCGCCGTCGCGGGTGATCGTGGTCTGCAGATTGGTCGGATCGGAGGAGGCGACGCCGGGCTCGGTGATGCCGACGCAGGAGCGGATCTCGCCCTTCATCAGCGGCACGAGAAAGCGTTCGCGCTGCGCCGGCGTCGCGAACATGTGCAGGATTTCCATGTTGCCGGTGTCCGGGGCGTTGCAGTTGAACACCTCCGATGACCAGAAGATCCGGCCCATGATCTCCGCCAGGGGGGCGTATTCGAGATTGCTCAGCCGTGTGCCGGGCTCGTCGGGCTTCAGCGCCGGCAGGAACAGGTTCCACAGGCCCTCGGATTTCGCCTTCTCCTTCAGCCCGTCGATCAGTGCCAGCGGATAGCGCCCGGCCTCGACCTCATGTTTCCATATGGCGTCGGCCGGCTGCACATGGGCATCCATGAAGGCCTGCAGCCGTGAGCGGAGCTCTTCGACCCTGGCGGAATAGGCGAAATCCATGGTGATCCCCGTTCAACTCTGGTCGATGATGGTTGCGGCCTGCCGCGCGAAGCTCTCCGCCATCCCGCCGACCGCGACCGCATTCTCCGCCGCGGCATTGCCGGCCCTGGCGCGCGCCGCGATGCCGTCGAGAATGACGGCGAAGCGGAAGAGCGAGAAGGCGAGATGGAAGCGTCCCGGCCCGTCCTTGCGCCCGGCCGCTGCGCAATAGCGGGAGAGGTATTCGGCTTGCGTCGGGATGCCGAGCGCCTCGCGGTCGAGGCCCATGATGCCCTGATACATGGCGGGGCCGGAATGCCAGGGCAGGCAGGAAAAGGCGGCGTCCGAGAGCGGATGACCGAGCGTCGAGAGCTCCCAGTCGAGCACGGCGACGACGCGCGGCTCGACCGGGTGAAACATCAGATTGCCCAGCCGGAAATCGCCGTGGACGATGGTCGTCTCCGCGCTTTCATCGAGATGGGCGGTCAGCCAATCGATCAGCCGATCGATCTCGGGGATCTCGCGGGTCCTGGTCTCGCGCCATTGCCGGCCCCAGCGCGCGAGCTGTCGGGCATAATAGTTTCCCGGCTTGCCGTAATCGGCGAGCCCAGCCGCCTGCCAGTCGAAGCGATGCAGCGCTGCCAGGGTCTCGGCCATGGCGAAATACATCTGCCGACGCTCGGCCGGCACCACGCCCGGCAGCGCCGCGTCATGGAAGACACGGCCGTCGAGCCGCTCCATCAGATAGAAGGGCGTGCCGACGATATCGTCTTCCGCGTGGAACAGCAGCACCGGCGGCACCGGCACCTGCGAACCCGCGAGCGCCTTGAGGATGCGGTATTCGCGGTCGACCGCATGGGCCGAGGGCAGCAGCGGGCCCGGCGGCTTCTTGCGCATGACCAGCCGCGTGCCGGCTTCGGGAAAGGAGAGGAAGAAGGTCGGGTTCGACTGCCCGCCGCTGATCCGCTCCAGCGCCATCGCGCCGGCCGCCCGCCCGGGCAGGGCGGAGCGCAGGAAGGCTTCGAGCCGAGCAGGATCGAATTCGGGGGCGGCGGAGGCGGGGCCGGCGGACATGCCGGCATCATCGGGGCGGCAGGAGGCGAGGTCAACGCGGCAGGGAGCGTGGGGGGCTTGCGGAGCGCGCCACGATGAGAGCCGCGAGGAGGTTGGCGCCGGCGCAGGCGAGGATCGCGATCGCATAGCTCTGGTTCAGGTCGAAGATGAGCCCTGCGGCCGTCGGTCCGATCAGGGTTCCAAACGCGACGCTCGTATAGAGAATGCCGATGATCCCGCTGACATTGCGCCCGCCGAAATTGTCCATGACGACCGCCGGCAGCACGGCGACCCAGCCGCCATAGAAGACGCCATAGAGCAGGGCGAAGACGGCCAGCATCGCGAATCCGCTCGAGAGCCACCAGATGCCCAGAGCGCCGGCCATGCCCAGGAACATGACGAGAAGGGCGCGGTGGCGGCCGATCCGGTCCGCCAGATTCCCGAGGCAGAAGCGGCCGGCCGTGCTGCCGACACCGATCAGCGCGAGCAGCAGGACGGCCCGGCCCTGCGGGACGCCGCGATCCAGCGCGTAGGGCACGAGGTGGACGAAGGGGACGAAGGCCCCGAACGAGCCGATCAGGCAGGCTGCGTAGAGCCTGATGAAGGGCCGTGACCACACCGCCTCGCGAATCGATAGACCGGTCGCCTGTGCCGTGATGCCACCTGGGGGCAGAGCGTCCCCGTCCGGCAGCAGCCCGCGTTGGCGCGGATCGCTTTCGATCAGGAGCGCCATCGCTGCACCAATGATCGCCGCGAGCCCGCCAAGCGTGAAATAGGCGTTCCGCCAGCCGATCTGCTCGATCAGGAGCGAGGCGAGCGGCGGCATCACGAGCGTGCCGACACCGATGCCGCTGACCGCGAGACCCGATGCGAAGCCGCGGCGCTTGACGAACCAGCGCTGCACCGCGCCCAGCGCTGGAACATAGGAGCAGCCGATGCCGAGCCCGACGCCAAGGCCATAGGCCAGGTAGATCTCGGTCAGGCTCCGCGCCGCTCCCGCCGCGGCCATGCCAAGCCCGGTGAGGAGCATGCCGAGGAAGACAAGCCTACGGGCTCCCCAGCGGTCCGCAAGCGGGCCGCTGATCAGTCCGAAGCCGAAATAGAGAAAGCCGGCGAGGGAGAAGACCAGGGAAACCGAAGCGCGGGAGGCGGAAAAATCCGCCTGCAGGGATTCGACGAAGGCGCTGAAGGTATAGGCGCTGCCGAAACCGACGAAGGTGACCGCAAACGCCGCCGCGACCACAAGCCAGCCATGGAAGATCGGGGAGGCGGGACGCGCCGGATTGGTGCTCATCGCAAGGCTCCTCAAAGGGTTGGGTGCTGGCGGTGCCATGTGGTCTCTGCCTGGAAGGCTGTGCCGGCACGGATCAGCATGTCCTCGCCCAGTTGCGCTGCAACGAGCTGGAGCCCGATAGGCATTCCCTCGCAGAAGCCGCCGGGCAATGTGAGCGTCGGGTTGCCGGTCATGTTGAAGGGGCAGGTATAGCGCTGCAGGTCGGCGATCAGCCCGGGCTGCTCTCCCAATGTACTGATCGTCGCGAGCGTCAGCGGCGCGAAAGGCTGAACCGGGGTCAGCAGCAGATCGATTGTGCCGAACAGGGCGGCGATGCGTCCACGAAAGGCCATGCGTCGCAGCAGGAGGCGCTGATAGTCGAGGCCCGACAGCGCGCGGCCCGTCTCGATGACCGAGGCGAGAACCGGGCCGTATTCGTCCTTGCACGCGGGATAGGTCGCTTCATGAGCGATGGCGGCTTCCACTGCGCAGTTCGGTGCCCAATCGGCGACGATCTGCTTCACATCCGGAAAGCGGACCTCGATGATCTCGGCTCCGAGCGCGCGATAGGTTGCGATGGCCTCGTTCAGAGCCATTTGCGTCGTCGCATCGACCCCTTCGCTGTTCCAGGCTGGATCGATGCCGATCCGTACGCCGCCGACGCCTTGCCAGGTCGCGGCGCGATAGTCGGGAACCGGCGCGCCGAGCGCGGTCGGATCCGCGGGATCGGCACCGGCGATGACGTGCAGGATCGCGGCGACATCCCTGGCATCGCGCGCCATCGGCCCGACATGGTCCAGCGTTGCGGCCAGCTCGAATACGCCGTGACGGCTGACGCGGCCCCAGCTCGGTTTCAGCCCAGTCAGGCCGGTCGCGGCGCAGGGCCAGCGGATCGACCCTCCGGTATCTGAGCCGAGCGAGCCGTAGCACAGGCCGGCCGCCGTCGCCGCAGCCGAGCCGCTCGACGAGATTCCGGTCCAGTACGCGGCATTCCAGGGGTTACGGGGCGGCGTCACCATGGGGTGGTGGTCGGAATAGGCCCCTTCCGTCATCTGCAGCTTGCCCAGCACCACGGCTCCCGCTTCCCGCAGGCGGCGCACAACCGTCGCATCCTCCCGCGGCCTGTGCTGCTTGTGGATCAGCATCCCACCGGCCGTCGGAAAGCCTCGCGTCCAGAACAGGTCCTTCACGGCAATCGGCACGCCATGCAGCGGTCCGCGATAGCGCCCGGCCGCGATCTCTGCCTCCGCGGCCTCTGCCTCGGCCAGCGCGGTATCGGCCATCACGCCGGCAAAGCTGTGAAGCTCCGTGTCCAGGCGTTCGATGCGCTCGAGCTGCGACCGCGTCACTGCCACGGGCGAGATGTCGCGCGTCTGGATGCGCGCCGCGAGCTCCGACAATGAGAGGTAATGCGTCGCGTCGGGGAGGCTAGGCATGCATGGCTCCGGCTCGAATGGATAAATCAATGATTGAGTTTTTCTCTTGCTGATCACTTCAAGGGAGCKGGCGATCCGCTGCAATGAAGTGATCAGTTGTAGCTAGTTTGACGAATGACCGGGCTGGGGGCAAACTAGCAATCCTGCAAAAACAAGTTAGAAAAACTAAATGAAACCCGATCGGCTGCCACCGCTGAATGCTCTGCGCGCCTTCGAGGCCACGGCTCGGCATCTCTCCGTGAAGGAGGCCGCCGATGAGCTCTGCGTGACGCCGGGCGCGGTCAGCCAGATGCTCAAGGCCCTGGAGCTTCATTTCGGCACGCAGCTCTTCCGGAGGATCAATCGCGGCATGGCCCTCACGCCCGCCGGGCAGAGCCTGATGCCGCCGGTGCGCAACGCCTTCCGGCAGATCGCCGAGGCATCAAGGCGCATTGTCGCCGATCCCGGCACGGGCCCGCTGACGATCAGCACGACGCCATTCTTCGCGAGCGCCTGGCTGGTGCCACGCCTCAAGCAGTTCCACGACGCCCATCCCGATATCGATCTGCGGGTCGTGACCGGTACTGCTCTGGTCGATTTCGTCCGCGACGGGGTCGATGTCGCGGTCCGGCATGGCTTCGGCCATTATCCGGGATTGCGCAGCGAGCTTCTGGTTGCGGTCGAGGTCGTTCCCGTCGCGGCTCCGGCCCTGCTCGCATCCCTTGGCAGGCCGAAGGATGCGGCTGGCCTGGCGCGCTGGCCGCAGGTCCATGACAGCGAGCGCAAGGCCTGGCAGCGCTGGTTCCAGGCGCAGGGCATCGAGGAATTCAGTGCGCCGCGCGGGCCGTCCTTCGACGATTCAGGCCTGATGCTGAAAGCGGTGCTTTCCGGTCAGGGCGCAGGATTGCTGCCGGCGGCGATGATCGAAACCGACATCGCGGAGGGGCGGCTCGTCCAGCTCGCGAATGTCGCGCTGCTCGAGGATTTCGCCTATTTTCTCGTCTTCCCCGATACAGGCCGGGTGCGGCCCAGGGTTGCCGCGTTCTGCGCCTGGATGCGGGAGGTCGCCGCCGCCTATAGGCAGGCGGCGTAGCTGGGCTGGTAGCTGATCGCCGCCTCAGGCCGTCCTCCGTTCCCTGCCCTGTGCCAGCAAGCCTCCCGCGATGATCAGGCCGCCGCCGAGGAGCGAGACGGGGGAAGGCAGGGTCGTGAATAGGAGGGTGTCGATCAGCATCGCCCAGAGCAGGCCGGAGAATTGCCAGGGTGCGAGTCCGGAGGCTTCGCCGCGCCGGAGCGCGCCAGCGATACAGGCGAGGGCAGCCGTCTGGATCACCGTGAAGAGCAGAACGAGGGCGAAGGCCTCCGCGCTGACCTGATGCCAGAACCAGAGCATCGTTGCCGCGAGCAGCGCGAAACCGACAACCGCGACCTGCATGGCGGTATCGAGGCTGTTCGCGACATCGCGCAGCCGGCGCACCAGGATCTGATACAGCGCGTAGCTGGCGGCCGCGGCAATCGAGGCGAGGATACCTGGCCAGGCTCCGCCTTCGCTCGGCCTGACGATCAGCAGCATGCCGGCAAAGCCGCTCGCAGCACCGAGCCAACGTCCGAGCGAGACGCGCTCGCCGAGCAAGAGCCCGCCCAGTGCAGTGAGCAAAAGCGGCGCCGTGAATCCAAGCGCCGAGGCTGCCGTGACCGGCATGAGGCTATAGGCGACGATCGCCAGCACGTTCGAGGCGACCAGCGCGGCAGCCGCGGCGCGCTGTTCCCATGCGCGCGGCGGGTGCAGCAACCGCGCCCGCGTGACGCCGCTCCTTGGCCGGGCCAGCAGGACGAGGCTTCCCGCCAGGACCAGAAGACAGCGCAGGAAGGTCACCTGCAGCGCGCTCAATCCGTAGGAGGAGACCAGGGTCTTCGACAGGGAGTAGCCCAGGACATAGAGCAGGCTGGAGGACAGCACGAGGCCGACCGCCAGCAACATCGTTCGGCTGCTCCGCTTGTCCCTGACCATCTCGACTCGCATCACCATGCCCGGCACCTCGCGATCACGGGCCGGACCATGCGCGCCCAAAGCGGTGCTGGTAAGTGGCGAGATAGACGACTATCGTAAAAATCATGCCAAAGCGCATAAAGGCATCTCCGCAGGCCCCGCACCGCGTCGTCGCGGTTGCCTATGACCGGCTCTGCACCTTCGAATACGGCATTGTCGCCGAGGTGTTCGGCTCGCGCCGGCCCGGGCTGCCGGAAAACTGGTACGAATTCCGCACCGCCGCCGGCGAGGCCGGGCGTTTGCGCGCCCATGGCAGCCTTGCGGTCGAGGCTGATGGCGGGCTCGACCTGCTGCAGGGGGCGGGCACCATCATCGTTCCCGGCTGGCGCGGCCTGGCCGAGCCGGTGCCGGAGCCGCTGGCGGGCGCGCTTCGCGCGGCGCATCGCGGCGGCAGCCGCGTCGTCTCGATCTGCGGCGGAGCCTATGTGCTGGCGGCTGCCGACCTGTTGGCCGGGCGCAGGGCGACGACCCATTGGCAGTACGGTGCTGATTTTGCGAAGCGCTACCCCGCGGTGCGCCTCGAGCCCGATGTGCTCTATGTCGACGAGGGCGACATCCTGACCTCGGCCGGCAGCGCGGCCGGCATCGACCTTTGCCTGCATATCGTCMGCCGCGACCATGGGCCCGAGGCTGCGAACCTGGTGGCGCGCAGCATGGTCGTGCCGCCGCATCGCAGCGGCGGCCAGGCACAGTTCGTCCGTCGCCCGCTACCGCCGCAGACCGGGTCGCGCCTGTCGCCATTGCTCGACTGGATGCGTTCGTCGCTGGCCGAGGACCTGACCTTGCAGCGGCTCAGCGACCGGGCCGGCATGAGCCAGCGCACGTTCTTCCGGCGTTTCACAGAGGCCACTGGCAGCGCGCCGGGCGAGTGGATCCTCAACGAGCGTGTCGCCCATGCCTGCGATCTGCTGGAGACGACCACGCTCGGGGTCGACGAGGTCGCCTATCGCGCCGGGCTCGGTTCCGCGGCGGCGTTGCGCCACCATTTCCGGCAGCGTCTGCGCACCACGCCAACCGCCCATCGGCTGCAGTTCTCGCGCGGCTAGGCGGCTTCGGCCGCGTGTTGCATCAGCTGGGCTCCAAACCGCGCGCTGTGCTGCGCGCGGTCGTGACGCGCTGAGGATCAGGCCGCATCCAGCCCATAGAGCGAGTGCAGCGTCCGCACGGCGAGCTCGGTATAGGCGGCGTCGATCAGCACCGAGAACTTGATCTCGGAGGTCGTGATCGCGCGGATGTTGATGCCCTTCTCGGCGAGCGCGTGGAAGGCGCGGGCCGCTACACCGGCATGGCTGCGCATGCCGACGCCGATGGCCGAGATCTTCACCACGTCGGTGGCGCCCTGCAGGCTCTGGTAGGCGATGCTGTCGTGGCGGCTCTCGAGCAGCGTCTTGGCGCGCTCGTAATCGGCGGTCGGGACGGTGAAGGTGATGTCGGTGGTCGCCTGGTCGTCCGAGACGACCTGGATGATCATGTCGACATTGATGTTCGCATCAGCGAGCGGACCGAAGATGGCCGCGGCCACGCCCGGCTTGTCGGCGACACGCCGGAGCGTGATCTGGGCTTCGTCGCGCGAAAACGCGATGCCGGTGACGATCTGCTGTTCCACGATGTCGTCCTCGTCGCAGATGAGGGTGCCTGGATTGGGATTGTCGGGGTCGTCGAAGGAGGAGCGCACATAGGTCGGTACGCGCTGGACCATGGCGATCTCGACCGAGCGCACTTGCAGCACCTTCGAGCCGAGCGAGGCCATTTCCAGCATCTCCTCGAAGGAGACCTTGTCCATGCGCCGGGCCTTCGGCACGACGCGCGGGTCGGTGGTATAGACGCCGTCGACATCGGTGTAGATGTCGCAGCGATCGGCCTTGAGGCCGGCGGCAAGCGCGACCGCGCTGGTGTCGGAGCCGCCGCGCCCGAGCGTAACGATGCGTTTCGTCGTTGCGTGCATGCCCTGGAAGCCGGAGCAGACCGCGATCTCGCGATTGCGGTCGAAGCCGGCGAGGATGCCGGCGCCGTCGACGCCCTCGATGCGGGCGGAGCCATGGGCGTCCGAGCCGAAGAGCGGGATCTGCCAGCCCTGCCAGGAGCGCGCCGGCAGGCCCATGGACTGGAGCACGATTGCCATCAGGCCGGAGGTGACCTGCTCGCCGGATGCGACCACGGCGTCATATTCCGCGTGATCGTAAAGCGGTGCCGCTTCCTTGCACCAGGCCACGAGTTCGTTGGTCTTGCCCGACATGGCGGAGACGACKACTGCGACCTGGTTGCCGGCGTCGAACTCGCGTTTGACGTGGCGGGCGGCATTCTTGATACGCTCGACAGTGGCGACGGAGGTCCCGCCGAATTTCATCACCAGACGGGCCATAGCGGTCCAAGGGCTCTCTAGAAACGCCCGGCGACGTGCCGGGACGAAAGGTCCCCCTCGCGCCGGGCGAAGGGCGGGTGTAGATGACGGGCAGCACCGCAAGTGTCAATGCGGTCCGCGCCCGATTGGCACAAAGGGGGAATTACGCATGGCATCCGCAGCGTCTCAAACCGGCTCGACGATCGATGCTGCCGAGGTTGCGCGCTTCGATGCCATGGCCAGGACCTGGTGGGACCCGAAGGGTCCCATGGCCGTGCTGCACAAGTTCAATCCGGTGCGGCTCGGTTTCGTAAAGGATCTCGCCTGCGAACGCTTCGGGCGCGATCCGAAATCGCTGCGATCGCTGGAGGGGCTGGCGCTGGTCGATATCGGCTGCGGCGGCGGCGTGCTGTCGGAGCCCCTGGCGCGGCTCGGCGCCGAGGTCACGGGGCTCGATCCGGCTCCGACCAATATCGCGGTCGCCCGAGCCCATGCCGAACGCAGCGGGCTTGCGATCGACTATCGCGAGACGACGATCGAGAGCCTCGTCGCCGAGGGGCGGCGCTTCGACATCGTGCTCGCCATGGAGGTGGTCGAGCATGTCGCGGATGTCGAGGCCTTCGTCGGCGCCTGCTGCGCGGCGGTGAAGCCCGGCGGCCTCTTGGTGATGGCGACGCTCAACCGCACGCTGAAATCCTATGCGCTGGCGATCGTCGGTGCCGAATATGTCCTGCGCTGGCTGCCCCGCGGCACGCATGACTGGGAGAAATTCGTCACGCCGGCGGAACTCGAGGCTGCAATCGCGCGCAATGGGCTGGAGCTCGGCGAAAGCACCGGGGTGGCCTACAACCCCTTCACCGATCGCTGGTCGGCGTCGCGCGACATGGATGTGAACTATATGCTCGCAGCGGCGCGGCCGGTCTAGCGGCCGGTCCCGTCAGCGCTCGGCTGGGGCCAGTCGCTCTTCCAGGGCGTTCAGGTCGTCCAGGAACCACAGGGCCTGGCCCTGGTTTGCCTCGCGAACGAAATCGCGTAGCGCCTTGCTCTCGGCGCTCCAGCGCGAGAGGTCGCCGATGATCGCGAGCTGCATCCGGTAATTGACGAATTTCTGGGCGACTTCGCCGGCGAGACGCGTGCTGAGCTTGAAGAAATCGTCGCTCAGGCGCGCGACCGGGATCACGACCAAATCTGCATCTTCGGCCCAGGCCGAACCCAGGAAATCGCCGATGTCGCGCTCGCTGGCGAGCAACGGGCCGTCTTCGGCGCATAGCAGCACGCGCCTGCCGCGAATCTCGAGGGAACTGTCCATGCCGGCGATTGTCTTGACCAAGCGGCAGGAAAGCAAGCGACCTCAGATCACCCGCTTGGCGACCCCGCCCGCCACGAGCGCCAGAATCCCGGCTGTGGTGGCGGCAATGGCGGTGGCCATTTGCCGGTTCGCAATGATCACATAGCCGAGCCTTCGCCACAGGATCGCGCCGACAATGGCGCCGCCGACGAGGACGATGGCATTGGGAATGATGCCGAAGCCGTGCTCCCCAAGGATGCCGTCGGCAATCCAGCCCAGCAGCAGCGCGCAGCCGGCAGCGAAGCCAAGGAAGACCAGGAATTCCGGCAGTGGAAGGTCAGGAAGGCCGAGCAGTAGCAGCAATAGACGCATGGTCGATCGCTCCAAAGTATTTGCGGGCTGAAATTAGCACGGCTGGGCCGCTGGTCATGCAGGCTCGTGCTGGTGAGGTTAAAAAACGTCTGCAGATCGTTTCAAAATTCACAGCGAAGGACATGAGGCAAGGGGAGCTGATCTTCGGCTGCAGCGTATCGGCCGCCGCCCGACGAGCCCTGGGCGGAGATGCGCAATCTTCTCAGGCACGATCTTCGCGTTCCATCGGAACATAAGCCGGGATTCGGACTTGTTTTTTGCAGTGCGACATAATTCCTTAGGAGGATAGCGCAGCGCAGCATCGAGCCGCATGATCACCTCAACTCCGTCGGCCGCCCTTTCGCGGCGCAAGGCGGCGAGGAAGACCAAGGGGAGAGAGCCATGTCCAAGCCGCAGCCTGTTCCGCACCGCCCGCTGAAGGATCTCTACGAACTGAACGAGCTGCCGCCGCTCGGGCATGTCCCCGCCACCATGTATGCCTGGACCATCCGGCGCGAGCGCCATGGCCCGCCGCAGGAGAGCTTCCAGGTCGAGGTCGTGCCGACCTGGGCGATCGGCGAGGAGGAGGTGCTGCTGCTCGTGATGGCTGGCGGCGTCAACTATAACGGCATCTGGGCCGGGCTCGGCCAGCCGATTTCGCCCTTCGACGTCCACAAGGGATCGCTTCATATCGCCGGCTCCGATGCGTCCGGCATCGTCTGGGCCGTTGGTTCCAAGGTGAAGCGCTGGAAGGTCGGCGACGAAGTCATCGTCCATTGCAACCAGGACGATGGCGACGACGAGGAGTGCAATGGCGGCGACCCGATGTTCTCGTCCTCCCAGCGCATCTGGGGCTACGAGACGCCGGACGGCTCCTTCGCCCAGTTCTGCCGGGTGCAGTCACGCCAGCTGATGCAGAAGCCGAAGCACCTCTCCTGGGAAGAGTCGGCTTGCTACACGCTGACCCTGGCGACCGCCTACCGCATGCTCTTCGGGCACGCCCCGCATACGATCAAGCCGGGCGACAACGTGCTCATCTGGGGGGCGTCGGGCGGGCTCGGCGTCTTCGGTGTGCAGCTGTGCGCGGCTTCGGGCGCCAACGCGATCGGCGTGATTTCGGACGAGAGCAAGCGCGACTACGTGCTCGGCCTCGGCGCCAAAGGCGTGATCAATCGCAAGGAGTTCAATTGCTGGGGCCAGATGCCCAAGGTCAATTCGCCCGAATATACCGAATGGACCAAGGAGGCTCGCAAGTTCGGCAAGGCGATCTGGGACATCACCGGCAAGAAGGATGTCGATATCGTCTTCGAACATCCCGGCGAGGCGACCTTCCCGGTCTCCTGCCTCGTCGCCAAGCGCGGCGGGATGGTCGTCTTCTGCGCCGGCACCTCGGGCTTCAACATCACCTTCGACGCCCGTTATGTCTGGATGCGGCAGAAGCGCGTGCAGGGCTCGCATTTCGCCCATCTCAAGCAGGCGAGCGCCGCCAACCAGTTCGTGCTCGACCGGCGCGTCGACCCCTGCATGTCCGAGGTCTTTCCCTGGGAGAAGATCCCGCTCGCCCACCACAAGATGTGGAAGAACGAGCATGCTCCCGGCAACATGGCCGTGCTGGTCTATGCCCCGCGCACCGGCCTGCGGAATTTTGACGATGTCGCGGAGGCGCTTGGCGGCTGAGCCGCGCGCGGCCGGCGAAGGCTCTGTCAGGACCGCCTCACCAGCCTGATCCGCGGGAAGCGCCCCGTCCAGGCCGGGATGCGTCGCGCGCATGTCCCCGGCCGGCTAGCGCGCCAACAAATGTTTCGACTACGGTGACGCAAGGCCAGATCCACAACGGATTCGGCCGGGACGCTTCGCGACGGCTGACCCTTGCTCCCTGAAGCGCCCGCAAGACTGGCAGGTGAGATTTATGGCGCTTCATCGTTTCGTCCCGCATTCCTATTCCAATGTCATGGCCACGCTGCCCCCGGTCCTCACGGTCGCCAGCGGCGACACGATCGTGACGACGACACTCGATGCCGCCGGCATCGACCATGAGGGCGTGCAGCGGGCCCCGCGCGGCAACCCGATGACCGGTCCGTTCGCCGTTGCGGGAGCAGAGCCGGGCGATGCGCTGATCGTGACGATCGACAGGATGACGCCGAACCGCAAGACCGGCTGGACCTATTCGCCACTCTCGCAACAGGTGGTCGATCCGCGCACGGTGGCCGAGCTGCCGAAKAGCGAGCGCTTCGAATGGGCCATCGACGCCGAGAAGGGCACAGTCAGGCTGATCGGCGCCTCGGAGCGCATCTCGGGCTGGAGCTTTCCGCTGGCACCGATGATCGGTTGTTTCGGCGTGGCTCCGGCCGGCGGCCAGGCGATCTCGACTGCGACCAGCGGCTCCTATGGCGGCAATATGGACTATCGCCGCTTCGGGCCGGGCGCGAGCATCGCTTTCCCGGTTTCCGAGGCGGGCGGGCTGTTCTTCCTGGGGGATGGCCATGCCTGCCAGGGTGATGGCGAGATCGTCGGCACCGGCATCGAGACCAGTTTCGAGATCGCGTTCACCCTGCATCTGCGCAAGAATGCGCCGGGCCGGTGGCCGCGTTGCGAGACCGCGACCGAGATCATGACCCTGGCCAGCGGCCGCCCGCTCGACCAGCCGCTCCAGTTCGCGACGACCGAGATGCTCCGCTGGATCGTCGACGACCTCGGTGTCGATACCGTCGAGGCGAGTCATCTGCTCGGCCAGTTGGTCCGTTACGACGTCGCCAACATCTTCAACCCCGCTTATTGCGTGGCCTGCCGGCTGGAGAAGAACGACATCACCAGAGCGATGTCGCTGCTCGGCAAGTAATCCCTGGCGAGGCGTCGCCCGGCTGGCAGTCCAGGGCAATAACGGTCGGGCAAGAGCTCAGCCGGCCTGTAGCGGCTTGCGATAGAACACCACCCGCTCGGTTTCCTCGAAACCGAGCGCCTCATGCGTCTGCTGCGAGACGGCATTGGACAGATCGGTGTCCGAGGCGAGTTCGACGCAGCCATGGCCCTTTGCCCAGGTCTCGACGGCTGCGCAAAGTGTCCGGGCGACGCCGTGGAGCCGCCGGCCGGGCGCGACATAGATTCCTTCGAGGAAGCCGACGGGCGAGGTTTCGCAGCCATTGACGTAGTCGTGCCGCAGGGCGGCCTCGGCAAGGCCGATGGCCAGGCCAGCATCGTCCCGCGCGATGAACGCCGTATCGTTCGGGCTTGCGAGAATGCCTGCGGCTTCGTCGCGATGCTCCTGCGCTGTCGAATCCGGCCACAGCGCCAGGCGCAGCCTGACCCAGTCCTCCAGCATCTCATCCGTGCAGGTTTCGATCAGCATCGGACCAGCCGCGTCCCTCTTGCCAGTTGGATCGGCAACAATGCGGTCGCGCCCGCCGGTCACGACGCCAGGCGTTCCAGCATGGTGTAGGGACCGCCCTTGTAGGTGGTGCTTCCGAAGGGCCGGTATCCGAACTTGTCCGCCAGGCGCAGCGAGGCGACGTTTTCGGGGGTGATGATGCAGACGGTGCGGGCAGGGGCGTGCGTGCGGGCAAGCCAGTCATGGCTCGCGGCGACCGCCTCCGCAGCCAGGCCCCGTCCATGCGTCGAGCGCGCCATGATCCAGGAGGCTTCCGGGAATCCGTCGAAGCGCTCGCCCAGGCCGCGGTGGAAATCGGCGAGGCCGACATCGCCGACCAGTTCGCCGCTTGCCTTGTCGAAGACGGCGAACATGCCGTAGCCGAGCAGCGACCAATGGCCGGCATAGCGCAGCAGCCGGTTCCAGCCATCCTCCCGCGACAATTGCGGCACGGCAATGAACCGGAACAGGTCCCGGTCCGAAAACATCGCGTACCAGGGTTCGAAATCCTCCAGCGCGTGAGGGCGCAGGAGCAGGCGTGGTGTCTCGATCATGGCGGGTCAGAAAGCAGCAGCACGACTCGGCGTCAACGCAGGAGAACGCCCTAGAGCCCCGCGATCGCTTCGCCGGGGTCGGCCCTTGGCGCCCGCGCGATCGCGAAGGCAGCGTTCAACTCCGCGCCATAGAGGAAGATCGCGGCGAGCCAGTACAGGAAGACGAGCGCGATCATCGCCGTCGCAAGGCCGGCATAGGTCGTGACATAGGCACCTGCAAAGCCGTCGAGATACCAGCCGAAGCCGAGGCCGCCGACGAGCCAGAAGGCGAGGGTGACGAGAATGCCGGGCCAGAGCGTCCGGATATGCGGGGCGCGGGCCGGCAGCGTGCTGTGTGCGACGATCAGCGCCAGCACGATCAGCATGGTCGCGCCAGCGACGCGCAGGAAGCTGAGCAGGATGGAGAGTGGCGCCAGCCAGGGCGCGAAGCCGATCAGCCAGCGCAGGACCAGCGGCCCGAGCACCACGAGAAACGCGAAGGAGAGCATGAACACGGCGCCGCCGATCACGTAGAGGATCGATTCCAGCCGTGTGTGCCACCAGGCCCGCCATTCATAGGCCTCGTAGGCACGGTTGAGGCCGATGCGCAGCGCCTCGACGCCGGACGACGAGAAATACAGCGCCAGCAGCGCGCCAAAGGTCAGCGCGTCGCTGCGGACCGCCGTCAGCACCGAGCGCACCTCGCGTGCGATCGGGATGGCGATCTCCTTGGGCCAGGCCTCGAGCAGCAGCGCGGTTGCCTCATCGGCCGCATTCTGCGTGCCGAAGACGCCGCCGAGCGCGGTCACCAGGATCAGGAAGGGGAAGAGCGACATCAGCACGGAGAGCGCGATATGGCTCKCGATCGCCCAGGAATCATGGGCGAGGAAACGCTCGAACGCGAGGGAGGGGACGGACAGCAGCGACATGCGGAGACTCGGGCGAGCGGGCGCTGATTGTGACCTCAACCCGCCCCGCCGTCATCCAGGCTCTGTGCCCGATCCACCCGCGGCCCCTCGCTGGCCCGGCATGACGCATTCGTTCCCTCCCCCGGACATGCCGTCCCGGCGTCGTCGGACGGMGACAAGCGCTTGCTCCGGGATTATCAGGGCGATCAGCGAAAGCCGGTGCCCATGCTCGAATCGCCCCTGTTCCTGCGCGTCATCCCGCTCGTCTTCACGCTTCTCTGGTCGAGCGGCTGGATCGTTGCCGGCTATTCCGCGCGCTATGCCGACCCGCTGACCTTCCTGGCCGTCCGCTATGCCTGTGCCGGCCTGCTGCTCATCGGCCTGGCGCTCGCCGTCGGTGCCCCCTGGCCGAAGGGCCGCCGCGCGATCATCGACTGCATCGTCACCGGTATCCTGCTGCATGCCGTTTATCTCGGCGGCGTCTGGTGGGCGGTGCGCCATGGCCTGCCGGCCGGAGTTTCCGGCCTGATTGCCGGCCTTCAGCCCGTGCTGACTGCGCTGTTTTCCCCCCTTCTGGTCGGCGAACGCATCTCGCCGGTGCGCTGGGCCGGGATTCTCTGCGGTTTCCTCGGCATCGCCCTGGTGCTCGAGCCGAAGCTGGTCGGCGTCGATCCGCAGGCGCTCGCCGGCATCCTGCTGCCGGTCGGCGTCAATATCGTCGCGATGTTCGCCGTGACCTTCGGCTCCTTCTATCAGAAGAAGCGCATCGTCACCGGCGATCTGCGGACCGTGACCGCCTGGCAGTACACCGCGGCCTTCCTCGTCACGCTGCCCGTCGCCTATGCGCTCGAACCGATGCGGATCGAGTGGAACCTGACCATGGCCCTGGTGCTGGCCTGGTCGGTCCTGGCGCTCTCGCTCGGTGGAATCGGGCTCTATCTCTGGCTGATCCGGCGTGGCGAAGTCTCGCGCACCGCGACCTTCCTCTATCTCGTGCCGCCGGCCGTCGCGGTCGAGGCCTGGTTGCTCTTCGGGGAGACGCTGACGCCGCTCCAGCTCGTCGGCATGGCTGTGGCGGTGCTCGGCGTCGTGCTGGCCAGTCGAAAATAGTCTGGCCCCCAGCCGAAAGGTGGATTTCGGATTCGCCAGGTTCTCTCCTATGCTGCGTCGCAACAAAGGGAGAGAGATCATGAGCGCCAACGTCGCCCGCCACTCCGAGGCCCCTGGCTCCGCCGTCGAGCTGATCGGTGCCGCGCTGCCAGGCTTCGAGACGCTGCTCGACCAGGCGATCGCTGCGGTACGCCAGAAGGTGCTGGTCGACGGCAAGATCTCGTCTTCGAGGCTCGAAGCCGAGCAGCACGCGGCGCATGGCCTGTCCTGGCTCGCGACCTATGTCATGGCGTTGCGAGAGCTGAAGGCCTATGGCGAGCGCCTGCAGGTGGAGGACCGCTACGGCGCCACCGAGGATTACGCGCTGCGCGTCGGCGCCGGTGAATATGCAGCCCAGATCTTTGGCGGCATCCCGATGAGCCAGGGCGAGATCGTCAGGCTCCCGGCGCTCGGCCTTGGCCAGAAGTCGATCGCCGCCGCGCGTGGCGAAGCGGCGGAAACCCTGATCTCCGAGGGCAACACGCCGGAAAACCGCGCGCGCCTCGTCGCCTTGTTCAGCCAGTCGCAGGGGCTCGCCAGTGTCGGCGATCCCGGCCTCGACGAGACCCTGGAAGCGATCCGCTCCGAGATGCGCCGCTTCTGCGAGGCGGAGGTGACGCCGCATGCGCACGAATGGCATCTGGAGAACCACTACATCCCGATGCCGGTCGTCGAGAAAATGGCCGAGCTCGGCGTCTTCGGCCTGACCATTCCCGAGGAATTCGGCGGCATGGGCCTCAGCAAGGTCTCGATGTGCGTCGTCTCGGAGGAGCTTTCGCGCGGCTATATCGGCGTCGGCTCGCTCGGCACCCGCTCCGAAATCGCGGCCGAGCTCATCCTCTGTGGCGGCACGCCGGAGCAGAAGGCGCATTGGCTGCCGAAGATCGCCGCGGGCGAGACCTTGCCGACGGCCGTCTTCACCGAGCCCAATACCGGCTCGGACCTCGCTTCGCTGCGCACCAAGGCGGTGCGGGATGGCGATGTCTTCAAGGTCCATGGCAACAAGACCTGGATCACCCATCCCGTTCGCGCCGATATCATGACGCTGCTTGTCCGCACCGATCCGGACGCACCGGGTTATCGCGGCCTCTCCATGCTGATTGCCGAAAAGCCGCGCGGCACGGACGAAGATCCGTTCCCGGTTGCCGGACTGACCGGCGGCGAGATCGAGGTGCTCGGCTATCGCGGGATGAAGGAATACGAGCTCGCCTTCGACGGTTTCGAGGTCAAGGCCGGGAACCTGCTCGGTGGCGTCGAAGGCCAGGGCTTCAAGCAGCTCATGCAGACCTTCGAGGCGGCCCGAATCCAGACGGCGGCGCGCGCCATCGGCGTGGCGCAATCGGCTTTCGATCTGGGGCTGCGCTATGCGCAGGAGCGCATCCAGTTCGGCAAGCCGCTGATCGCCTTCCCGCGCGTCGCCGACAAGCTCGCGATGATGGCGGCTGAAATCCTGATCGCCCGCCAGCTCACCTATTTCGCCGCTCGCGAGAAGGATGCCGAGCGCCGCTGCGACCTCGAGGCCGGCATGGCCAAGCTGCTCGGCGCCCGGGTTGCCTGGGCCGCCGCCGATAACGCGCTGCAGATCCATGGCGGCAATGGTTTTGCGCTGGAATACCCGATCAGCCGCGTCCTCTGCGACGCCCGCATCCTGAACATTTTTGAGGGTGCGGCGGAGATTCAGGCGCAGGTGATCGCACGGCGGCTGGTCGAGGGCTGACAGCCCCCGGACCCGCCGGAGGAAGCCGGCTGTGTTTGCATCGGCTTTTCCGAAAACCGCAATCCACTTTTCGGGTCGATGCGTTAGCGCTTCGCCTTCCCGGCAGGCTCCAGGGCGGTCGCGCCATCGAACGGGTAGGCCGCGCCGGAGACCTCGATCGCCACATGCGTTCCCGGCTCCGGCGGGGACAGGTCGGATGAGCGCAACTGCAGCAGGGTGTCCGTATCCGCATCGAGCGCGATCGTGACGAGGCTGCTGGCGCCGCCGAACTCGACCTCGACGATCCGCCCTCCGGTGCCGCCAGCGAGCTCTGAGGCGGCCGATGGCCGCAGGCGAAGCTGTTCGGGGCGCAGCAGGATCGTTGCCGGGCCGCGCCGGGTTCGGTCGGTGATCGCAATCTGCCCGAGTGCGCAGCGCGCCGCGCCATCGGCCAGCTCCGCCTGCAGCAGGATCGCGTCGCCGAGGAAACGAGCGATCGCGGGGTTGCGGGGTTGCATGTAGAGCAGCCGCGGCGGCCCGGCCTGGACCAGCCGGCCCTCCTTCAGAACGACGAGCTGGTCGGCGAAGCCGAGCGCTTCGCCCTGGTCATGCGTGACGAGGATCGCGGTCACCGCGAATTCTCGCAGCACGTCGGCCACCTTGCGGCGCATGGTCTCGCGCAGCCCGGTATCGAGGGCGGAGAAGGGCTCGTCCAGAAGCATCAGCCGCGGCCGCCGGGCGAGCGCACGGGCGAGGGCGACGCGCTGCTGCTGGCCGCCGGACAACTGGTGGGGGCGCCTCTCAGCCATGCTGCGCGGCAGTTCGACAATGTCCATCAGCTCTGCAATCCGGGCATCCCGGTCGGTCTGGTTCCGCGTCAGCCCAAAGCCGATATTCTCGGCGATGCTGAGATGCGGGAACAGGGAGCCGTCCTGCGTCACGACGCCGATCCCGCGCAGATGCGCGGGGACGCCAAGCCCGCCATCGACGATGATCTCGTTGCCGATGGTCACGGTGCCCGCAGCGGCCGTCTCGAAGCCCGCGATGATGCGCAGCAGGGTCGTCTTGCCCGATCCCGAGGGGCCGACGATCGCGGCCCGTATGCCGGGCGCGACCGAGAAGCTGATATCGTCGAGGGCAAGCGTCGCGCCGTACTGCTTGCTCAGGCCGGAAACGGTCAGGACGCTCACAGGCCGTTCGCCTTTCGCGACTGCCGGTGCAGCATCACGGCCATCGGGATGGAGAGGATGATCATCAGGACCGCATAGGGCGTCGCCGCGACATAGTCGATCTCGCCGGTCAGCGACCAGAACTCCGTCGCCAGCGTCCGCGTCCCATTGGGCGAGAGCAGGAGCGTGGCGGTCAACTCCGTGGTGATGCCAAGTCCGACCAGCGCCATCGCCGCGCCAAGCCCGGGCGCGGCCAGGCGCAGCGTGACCTGCAGCACCGCCAGCAAGGGCGGCCGCCCGAGCGCCGAGGCTGCCCATTCGAGCTCGACCGGCACCTGCGCGAGGCTGCCGCGCAGACCGATCAGCGCGCGCGGCAGGAAGATCAGCGCATAGGCGACGAGCAGCATGAACCAGTTCTGGTACAAGGGCAGCGCCACGCGGACGGTGATCGTGACCAGCGCGAGCGCGACGACGATGCCCGGCAGCGAGCCGACATAGACATGGCAGGCTTCGAGCCGCCGTTGCCAGAGCCCCGGCCGCCGCACGCACAGCCAGGCGATCGGGATAGCGGCAGCACTCGTGAGGGCGGCGCCGGCCACGGCATAGAAGACGGTCGTGCCGAAGGCGCCGACGAGATCGGAGATCCGCCAGGCGTCCGCTCCGCCGAGAACGAGCCAGCGTCCGAGCGTCAGGCTGGGGACGCCGAGCGAGAGCAGTGCATAGGTGAGAAGCAGGCCGAGGCACGGCAGCGTCCAGATTCGGCCGGGCTTCAGCCGGGGAGCCGTACGCGGCGCCCCACTGCCGACGCGGGCCTGACGTTCACGGCCGCGCAATGCTCGGTCGAGCACCAGCAGGCCGAGACAGCACAGCACCAGCACGCCGGCCAGCATGTTGGCTGCCGGACCGTTATAGCTCGACTGGAACTGGTMGATGATCGCCGTTGCGAAGGTGTCGAAGCGGATCATCGCGAACAGCCCGTATTCGGCCAGCAGGTGCAGGCCGATCAGAAGTGCTCCGCCGGAAACCGGGAGGCGCAGCTGCGGCAGCACGACCTGGGTGAAGACCTGGCGGGGCGAGCGTCCGAGGGAGGTCGCAATCTCTTCCAGCGCCGGGTCGAGCCGGCGGAGCTGCGCTACCACGGGCAAATAGATGAAGGGCGTATAGGCCAGTACGGAGATCAGGGTCGCGCCGGGCAGGCCATGGAGGTGGGGGGCAAAGCTCGCCCAGGCATAGCCCTGGACGAAGGCCGGTACCGCCAGGGGCGCGACGGCAAGCCATGACCAGGCGCGTGCCCCGGGGATCGTCGTCCTCTCGGTGAGCCAGGCGAGCAGGATGCCGAGCGCAGCCGCGGCCGGGACGACGCAGAGCTCGAGCAGCAGCGTGTTCAGCAGGAGTTCGCCGACGCGCGCGCGGAAAACCAGCGCGATGACCGTGTCCGCGCCGGTCTGGATGGTGATCGCGATCAGGAACGCGAGCGGTGCCAGGCAGAGCAGGGCGACAAGCGCGGCTGCAACCGTCACGGCCTCGTTCAGGCGCCCGTGCAGCGGCCGCAGGGCTGGGTGTCTCTGCAGCGACGTGCTGACAGCGGGCTCGGATACCGTGCTCATAAGATTCTCGATTTGCACGGGCAGCGATGGCGGCTCGCTGCCCGGCAGAGGGGCTGTCAGAGCAGCCCGGCCTTGGTCATGAGTTCGGTGACCGCCTTGCTGTCAAGCTTGGACGGTTCGACCTTCGGCGCTTCGAGTTGCGGCAGGGGCACGAGCTTGGGGTTGGATTCCGCGCCCTTGGCGACGGCATACTCGAAGGAATCCCCGATCCTCAGGATGTCCTGGCCACCCTTGCCGGCGACCCATTTCACGAAGGCCTCGGCCTCCGGCTTGTGCTTGCTCGAGGCCAGCACACCGGCGCCGGAGACGCTGACGAAGGCGCCTGGATCCTGGTGCCGGAAATAATGCAGCGCGACATTGCCGCTGTTCTCGGCGGTCTTCGCCTGATCGCCGAAGAAGTAATAGTGGTAGATCACGGCGCCTTCGACTTCGCCCGTATTCACCGCCTTCATCGCGACGCTGTTGCCGCGATAGGGCTTGGAGCCCGCCTTCATCGCCTTGAGCCAGGTCGCGGTCTCCGCCTCGCCCTTGAGGACGAGCATCGCACCCACGATTGCCTGGAAATCGGCGCCGGACGGCGAGGCGCCCCAGCGATCCTTCCAGGCCGGTGAGGCCAGATCCATGATCGACTTCGGCAGCTTGTCCTCGCTCAGCTTCGTCTTGTCATAGGCGAAGACGGTCGAGCGAGCCGCAACGCCGAGCCATTTTCCATTGGCCGGACGCAGCGCGTCGGGGACGAGGTCCAGCGTGGCGGGCGAGAGCGGGGCGAACAGGCCGGCATTGTCGACCAGCACCATCGCGGGCGAGTTCTCGGTGATGAAGACATCGGCCGGGGAGGCCGCGCCTTCCTGGACGATCTGGTTGCCGAGCTCGGTATCGCTGCCCTTGCGGTGCGTCACCTTGATCCCGGTTTCCTTGGTGAAGGCGTCCGACCAGGCTCGCGTCAGGCTCTCATGCTGGGCGTTATAGACGACGATTCCCTCGGGGCTGGGGGCCGGCGCCGCCTGGGCGAGCGCAAAGCTCGAAACCCCGGACGAGAGGATGCCCAGCATCAGGGCGGACGCCAGATGTCGGAAGGAGAAAGCCATGGCGTGTCTCTGGGTTGAAATCTATCGGCGCGACAGTTGATGTCGCGCGAATACGTATTGGCATCAAAAATATCGCTGTCAACGAAGATGACAGTTATTAGAATTCATCTAAACTGAGGTTTGGGAAGGTAAGATGATTTGCCGACAGCTTACTCTCTGTATTAACGACTGTTTGCTGTGCGTGATGTCGTAAGGTTGTCTTACAGAAGACGGTACTTCACGAATCCGTCACCACCATCGCCAGCCGGTTGCGCCTTCAAATCAGCTGGCAGTTTTCCGGCTGCGGCTGGCGAAGTCAGGAAGGTGACGTTCACGCCGGCCGGAAGTGCTACTAGCGACCAGTTGCCATCGGCCTTGGGTTCGATCGTTTTCTTCTCGATGATGTAGCGTACGATCACGTCGCGGTTGAGATCGGGCGCCTCCAGCACCACGGTCGTCCTGGTGCCGGGAAAGTTCCCGCCGCCCGAGGCACGGTAATTATTGGTCGCGATGATGAACTCGGCCTGGTCGTCGATCGGCTTGCCAGCATAGGCGAGGTCAACGATGCGGCGAGCGTCGCGCGCGACAAGCGCGCCATTGCCGTCATAGCGCGAGGGCTGGGTCACATCGATCCGGTAGGTCACGCCGTCGATCACATCGAAATTGAAGGGGGGGAAGCCGGGGTCGATCAGCGGCTGCTCCTCGGTCTTGGCCGGGTCGATGCGGTTGAAGATGCCGGCCGAGCGCTCCAGCCACTCGCGCACCTCGGCGCCGGTGATCTTCACCACCTGCACGGAGTTCGGGTACAGGTAGATATCGGCGACGTTCTTGATCGCGATCGGGCCGGCCGGGATATCGGTGTAGAAGCTCGGCCCCGCGCGGCCGCCGGACTTGAAGGGCGCGGCCGCAGAGAGCACGGGCAGCCCCTTCCACTGCGTCTGCGCCATCAGGCCTTCCACATAGGCCGTCTGCGCCTCGGCCACGATCTGGACCGAGGGATCGTCGGCAACCAGCGCGAAATAGCTGTTGATCGGGCTCGCGGTGGAGCCGACCGGCTCGCGCATATAGATCAGCGTCGCCTCGTGATCGGCCTTCACGGTTGCGAGCACCGATTGTTCGGTGGCGGCCTTCGACACGATCTTGCGGTCCGGCGTGCGCTCGAAGATCGGGCGCGGTTCGACCTTGAAGGCGGCAACCTTCCAGCGCCCGTCGCGCTTTTCCAGTTCGAGATCGATCAGTCCGAGATGCGACCCCCAGAAGCCGGGCTGGCAGGCCGGCTTGCCGTGCAGAGAGCCCAGCTTGTTGTCGACGCCCTCGATGCCGTCAAAGGCCTTGCCGCCCGGGAAAACCAGATGCTGGTGGCCGGTCAGGATCACGTCGATGCCGTCGAGCCTGGCGAGATGCAGTGCCGCATTCTCCTCCATGCCCTTGCGAACGCCGCCTGCGATGCCGGAATGACAGAGCGCGACGACCAGGTCGGGTCCGGCCCTGAGCAGGTCGGGCAGGTGCTTGCGGGCGGCATCGACGATGTCGGTTGCCACCAGCTTGCCGTCGAGATTGCCCTTGTCCCATTGCATGATCTGCGGCGGCACGAAGCCGATCACGCCGATCTTGAGCAGCTGCCTCTGGCCGGCCTCGTCCTCGAAGCTCTGGTCGAGCATGATCCAGGGGTCGATCAGCGGTGTGCCTTCGGGGCGCGTGACATTGGCGCAGACCAGCGGGAATTCCGCCTTGGCGAGGCCGTTCTCGAGGAACGGGAGGCCATAATTGAACTCGTGATTGCCGAGCGTACCGCAGGCATAGGGCAGGGCGTTCATGGCAGCGAGCATCGGGTGCGTCTCGCCGGGCTTCAGCCCCTTCTTGTAGGCGATGAAGTCCCCGAGCGAAGAGCCCTGCAGGAAGTCGCCATTGTCGAACAGGATGCTGTTCCTGGCTTCCGCCTGCGCCAGCTTGATCAGGCTCGCCGTCTTGGCGAGGCCGACCGTGTCGTCGGCGGCGTCACGAAAATAGTCGTAGGGCACGACATTGACATGGAGATCGGTGGTCTCCAGCACGCGCAGCTTGAGCTTCACGGGGCTCTGCGCAGCGAGGCCGGAAGGCAGCGTCGCTGCGGCGGCCATGGCTGCTCCGGCCTTGAGGGTTTCACGGCGGCTGAATTCGGTTGCGCGTAACATCGGACCCAGCCTCTGGATATCTGTTCTGAATGTCGCGAGGCTAGAGCATGCTGCGAAAAACTGGCAACGGTTATTCGCATAAAGCATGCTCTAAACTATTAGAGTCGACCGCGTTTCCTGCGTTTGGATGATTTCGTCCAAACGCAGCTTGGGCGAGCATCGTGCCGGTCGTATGGCACGCCAAAGATGAGTGGCTGCTTGCAGCTCTCCCGCCTTGCTTGCCTGGACGCGTCGGCCGATGGCAGGCTTCGACAGGAGGCGCCCCGCATGATCCTGATCGGCCAGTATGATTCCCCCTTCGTGCGGCGCGTCGGCATCGCATTGAGGCTGTACGAACTGCCCTTCGAGCATCGGCCATGGTCGGTCTTCGGCGATGCCGAGAAGATCCGGCCCTACAACCCGCTGACGCGCGTGCCGACGCTCGTGCTGGATGACGGTCTCGTGCTGGTCGAAAGCCACGGGATGCTCGACTATCTCGACGGTCTCGTCGCCGCCGAACGCCGTCTGTTCCCGGTCACGGAACCGGCCCGGCACCGGGCGGTGCGCACGGCCGGGCTGGCGATGGGCTTCGCCGAGAAGGCCGTCAGCCTGTTCTACGAGTTGAAGCTGCATCGGGAGGTGTCCCAGGTCTGGGCCGAGCGCTGCCGCGCCCAGATCCTCGCGTCGCTGACCGTCCTGGAGACAGAGCGCAGCCAGCACAGTGCAAGCGGTGCGTTCGCCGGGCGTGTCGGGCACGCCGATATCGCGCTTGCGGTGGCCTGGCGCTTCCTGATGGAGGCCCATCCCGGTATGGCCTCGCCCAGCGACTACCCGACACTTGCCGATGAGGCCGCAAGGCTGGAAGCGCTGCCGGTCTTTCAGGCGATCGCGCAGCCCTTCATTCCTCCGGCCTGACCGCTACGCAGCGCGGCTGACGCCTTCCATGCGTACCCGGCCATCGGAGCCTTCGGTCCAGGCTGCGATGCCGCCATCGGGCAGGCGCTTGGCCTTGACCAGGAAGTCGTCGCCTGCGATCAGTGGCGCGACGCCGCGGTAATCCAGCCTGATCGGTTCGCCGCCCGATAGCGTCGCGATGATGTTGAGCAGCAGCGTCGCCTGGATCGGCCCATGTACGACGAGGCCGTCATAGCCTTCCTCACCAGTCACATAGGGATAGTCGAAATGGATGCGATGGCTGTTGAAGGTGATCGCGGAGTAGCGGAACAGGAAGACCGGTGAACTCGCGACCTGCCAGACCAGATCGGCTGGCCGCGGCTGCTCTGGTGCCGCGGGGGAGGCCGGCGTGCCCGGCTTTGCGGCTTCGCGGTAGACGATGTTGTGGCGCTCGCGAAGCGCGACGCCGCGCGGGGTGACGAGTTCGTGGTCGACGGCGACGAAGCAGAGCGGCCCCGTGCGACCCTGCTTGTAGGAGATGTCGCCGATCACCGAGCGGCGCGTGACCTCGTCGCCCGTGCGCAGCGGCGCAAGGGTCTCGATCGTTCCGCCAGCCCACATCCGGCGCGGGAGCGGCACGGGCGGCAGGAATTCGCCCTTGGCGGCATGGCCATCAGTGCCGATCGCGCCCATCGGGGCGATCGGTGGCGCCAGACACCAGTGCAGGGCAAGCGGCGCCTCGCCCTCGGCATAGGGCGCCAGATGCGGCGCGAAGGTCGCTTCGAAGCTCCGCACCAGGCGCGGCGTGACCAGGTCGGCGGCTTCTTCGGTCCTGCCGGTCCAGCGCTTGAGGGCGTCAAGATCGATGCTCATCTCAGTAGGACCTCGGCATGCCCAACACATGTTCGGCGAGATAGGACAGGATCAGGTTCGTCGAGATCGGCGCGACCTGGTAGAGCCGTGTCTCCCTGAATTTGCGCTCGATGTCGTATTCCTCGGCAAAGCCGAACCCGCCATGCGTCTGCACGCAGGCATTGGCCGCCTCGAACGAGGCGTCGGCCGCCAGCATCTTCGCCATATTGGCTTCGGCCCCGCAATCCTTGCCCTGCTCGTAGAGCCGCACCGCCTCGCGCACCATCAGCTCGGCGGCGCGCATGTTGGCGTAGGCCTTGGCGATCGGGAACTGGACACCCTGGTTCTGGCCGATCGGCCGGCCGAAGACCTGCCGTTCCCTGGCATAGTTCGAGGCTTTCTCGATGAACCATTTCGCATCGCCGACGCATTCGGCGGCGATCAGGATACGCTCGGCATTCATGCCGGACAGGATGTAGCGAAAGCCCTTGCCCTCCTCGCCGATCAGGTTCTCGGCAGGCACGCGGACATTGTCGAAGAACACCTCTGTGGTGGCATGGTTCATCATCGTCCGGATCGGCCGGATGGTGAGGCCGGCTTTCAGCGCTTCGCGCATGTCGAGGATGAAGACCGAGAGCCCCTCGGTGCGCTTGGCGACCTGCTCGCGGGGCGTCGTGCGGGCCAGAAGCAGCATCAGGTCGGACTGCGCGGCGCGGCTCGTCCAGATCTTCTGCCCGTTGACGACATAATGGTCGCCCTCACGCCGGGCGAAGGTGCGCAGCGAGGTGGTGTCGGTGCCGCTGGTCGGCTCGGTGACGCCAAAGGCCTGCAGCCGCAGGGCGCCGGACGCGATCCTGGGGAGATAGTTGCGCTTCTGCTCGGCCGAACCATGCCGGAGCAGCGTGCCCATGATGTACATCTGGGCGTGGCAGGCGCCGCCATTGCAGCCTTGTCGCTGGATTTCCTCCATGATCACGGTCGCGGCCGAGAGCGGCAGGCCGGCCCCACCATATTCCTCCGGGATCAGCGCCGAGAGGAAGCCGCTTTCGGTCAGCGCGGTGACGAACTCGGCGGGATAGGCCATCTCGCGGTCGAGTTTGCGCCAGTACTCGCCGGGAAAGCCGGCACAGAGTTTTGCGACGGCGTCGCGGATCTCGGTGTGATCGAGGTCTTGCATGGCGTGCTGCTTGTCTCAGGCGGATTGGGTGGCGGCTGTCGCGGCGAACTCGGCCCGCAAGCTGGCTTCATGCTCGCCGAGCTCCGGCACGCGCCGCATCTGCGCGCGCTTCCCGTCGACGATGGCGGGAGGGGCCAGGACCTCGATCGGACCCGCCGGCGTCTCGACCGTCAGCGTCGTCGCGGCCGGGTGGGTGATCAGGTCGCCGACGCTGGACACCGTGCCATAGGCGATTGCGGCCTGATCGAGCGCGGCGGTGACGGCCGCAAAGGGCCTTGCGATCAGGATCGCCTGGATCGCGGCATCGAGCGCGGCCCGTTCCCGGACGCGGAGCACATTGCTGGCGAAGCGCGGGTCGTTGGCCAGGGCCTCGTCCTGAAGCACCTCGCGCGCCAGGACCTGCCATTCGCGCTCGCTCTGCACTGCCAGAAGCACATTGCCATCGGCGAGCTCGAAGACGCCATAGGGCGCGATCGAGGGATGGGCGAGGCCGAGGCGCGGCGGCTCGATCCCGCCATAGCGCCGGGTCAGATAGGGCACGTTCATCAGGTCGGCGATGGTGTCGAACAGCGAGAGCGCAATCTGCGAGCCTTCGCCGGTGCGGGCACGCCGGAGCAGAGCCTCGAGAATCGCCGCATAGGCGGCATTCCCGGTGGCGATATCGGCGATGGAGACGCCGATCCGCGTCGGTCCGGAGCTTTCGTTGCCGGTGATCGAGGACAAGCCGGCCTCCGCCTGGATCAGCAGGTCATAGGCCTTGCGCGTGTAATGCGGCGTGCCGGGCGCATAGCCCGAGACATCGCAGGTGATCAGGCGCGGATGGCGCTTGCGCAGCTCGGCGCTGCCGATGCCGAGGCGGCCGGTCGCGCCGGGAGCGAGATTCTGGATGAAGACATCGGCCTTGGCCAGCATCGCCTCGACCATGGCGAGGTCGTCGGGCTGCTTCAGGTCGACGCGGCAGGATTCCTTGCCGCGGTTGATCCAGACGAAATAGGAGGACAGGCCATTGGCGTAGTCGTCATAGCCGCGCGAGAAGTCGCCCTCCGCCCGTTCGAGCTTGATGACGCGCGCGCCGGCATCGGCCAGCCGGCAGGTCGCCACCGGCACGGCGACGGCCTGTTCCAGCGCCACGACCAGGATTCCTTCGAGAGCATTCGTCATCACGTTGAGCCAGTTGGTCTTGTCCTGCGGGCGAAACGGACCTTTCGAGCCACGCAAGTCAAATAGAGTTTTGCGATGGCATCCATAGCGCGGCGAACCGAGCGCGTCCGGCGGACGGACTATAGAAAATCGCTATGGCCTTCATCGCTTTATTCTTCTTGTCGGCCTCTTTCGCCTATGCGCCCCTTTCGGCCCCGGGAGACGCGCCGCCGCAAGAGCGCGCCCCAGTGCAATGAGGGAGATGCACCATGGTGAGGATGAAATGGGCGGCGGCGCTTGCCGCTGCTGCGATGCTCGGCGCGCCGGCGCTGGCGCAGGACAAGCCGAAGGAGCTCGTGGTCGGCATCGCGACCTTCCTCTCCGGCCCGGCCTCCGTCTTCGGTGTGCCGGGCAAGAACGCGGCCGATCTCTTGATCGAGGAGCTCAACGCCAAGGGCGGCGTTCTCGGCGTGCCGGTGAAGCCGGTCTATGTCGACGAGGGCGCCGGCACGAACCAGCTGCTCTCGGAATACCGCCGCGTCGTGCAGGAACAGGGCGCGCAGGTGATGTTCGGCGCGATTTCGAGTGGCAGCTGCAATGCGCTCGCTCCCGTTGCGGAGGACCTCAAGGTCGTCAACGTGATGTGGGATTGCGGCACGCAGACCATCTTCGAGGAGGGCAAGTGGAAATACTCGGTGCGCACGCAGGCTCATGCCGGCGCCGAAATGATGTCGACCTTGCTCTACCTGATGAAGGCCAAGCCGGACTTCAAGACGATTGCGGTGGTCAACCAGGACTATGCCTGGGGGCGCGAATCCTGGGCCCTGTTCCAGGCTGGCCTTAAGGCGCTGAAACCCGATGTGAAGGTCGTTGCCGAACTCTTCCCGAAATTCGGGGCTCCCGACTTCTCAACCGAGATCACGCGCCTCTCCGCCCTGCGGCCCGATGTCGTGCTCTCGACCTCCTGGGGCGGCGATCTCGACACCTTCGTCCAGCAGGCGGCGGCGCGCGGCCTGCTCAAGCAGTCGACCTTCGTGCTGCCGCTCGCGGAGAGCTCGCTGGAGCGCCTCGGCAATGTCCTGCCCGAGGGCGTGATCATCGGCGGGCGCGGCGACCATTACTGGCTGCACCCCAAGCACAAGAACTCGCCGGAGATGCTGTCCTTCGTGAAGAAGTACAAGGACAAGACCGGTGTCTACCCGATCTATCCGACCTTCCACATGGCGCAGGCCGTGATCGGGCTCGCCAAGGCCTATGAGAAGGCAGGCCAGGCCGCGGGCGCAAAATGGCCGAGCAAGGAGCAGGTGATCGCGGCCTTCGAAGGGCTCGAGTTCAAGAGCCTGACCGGGACGATCTCGATCCGTTCGGACCATCAGGGGCTCGAGGACCAGTTGCTCGGCACCACCAAGCGCGTGCCGGACTATCCCTTCGCCGTCTACGACAAGATGGCGCTCTATCCCGGCAAGCTGGTGACGACGCCGCTCGGCGAGAAGTCGCTGGAATGGTTCGCCAAGGTCAAGCCGGATCTGGTGAGGGATAAGTCGATCGAGACCTTCGACTACGCGAAATGAGGTGGATGGCGGGCTGTCCCGGTTCAAGCCGGATCAGCCCGTTCACCCCCTCCAGACTGCTGCCGTCACTCCGGGCGGGCCGGAACCATCGTCGATCACTGACCCCGCGATGGATGCCGGCCTTGGCGCTTCGCCGCAGCCGGGATGACGCTTCAACCCTGTGGCGCAAGGACGAAAAGCCAGTTCATGCCTCCTGAAATGCTCCTTCTCGCGGCGCTCGACGGCCTCGCCTATGGCTCGCTGATCTTCCTGGTCGCGGTCGGGCTGTCGCTGATCTTCGGCGTGCTCGGCGTGCTCAACGTGGCACATGGCAGCTTCTACGCGATCGGCGCCTATGTCGCGGCCGCCGGCGTGCTGGCGATGACAGGCAGGGGCTTGCCGGTCTGGCTGGCCTTTCCCTTCTTCATCGTCGCAGCCGTGCTGGTTGGCGTCGTCGTCGGCGGGCTGGTCGAGACCCTGCTGCTGCGGCGGATCTACGGCAAGGAGGAGGTGCTGCAGCTCCTCGTCACCTTCGCCGTCTTCATGATCCTCGAGGATGCGCAGAAGGTCGTCTTCGGGGTGCAGCCCTATTTCGCCAATGCGCCGATGAACTGGCTCGGCACCATTGAGGTCTTTGGCATCTTCTACACCCAGTACCAGCTCATCCTGATCCCGGTCGTGGCGCTTCTCGTGCTGGTGGGCTTGCGCCTCTTCCTGCGCCGCACCGCCTTCGGCCGTGCCATCGTGGCCGTGACGCAGGATCGCGAAGCGGCAACCGCGATGGGGATCGACGCGACGCGGGTCTACCTGATCACCTTCATCATCGGGGCCTCGCTTGCCGCGCTTGGCGGCGCGCTCTCCTCGGCCACGACCTCGCTCACCCCCGGCATCGGCTCGGGCATGATCGTGCTCTCCTTCGCGGTCGCGGCCACCGCCGGGCTCGGCCGCATCGAGGGCGCGGCGGTCGCGGCCCTGCTGATCGGGCTCGGCCGCTCGGTCGCCGTCTATTTCGCGCCAGAATTCGACGTGCTGATCCCCTATCTGATCATGGTCGCGGTGCTGCTGATCAAGCCCGAGGGCCTGTTCACCACCGTACAGACGAGGAAGGTGTGATGGCCCGCCAGCTCATCATCGGCGCGGGCCTGCTCGCTGCGCTCATCATCTTCCCGCTGCTCTCGCCCTGGTCGACGGTCATCCTGACCGTCGCGCTGTGCGAGGGGTTGGCGGCGCTCGGCATCCTCGTGCTGCTGCGGGCCGGGCAGGTCTCCTTCGGCCATGGGCTCTATTTCGCCTTCAGCGCCTATGTCGTGGCCTTCATGGCGGCGGCCCGCTTCGGCCATGAGGTGCTGATCCTCGTGCCGGTCGCAACCGCGGCCTCCGGGCTGCTTGCGGCCCTGGTCGGGCTCTTCGTCGTGCGCTACCGGGCGATCTTCTTCGGCATGCTGAACCTTGCCATCTCGATGGTGTTCTTCTCGCTGCTGGAGAAGCTGTTCTCGATCACGGGCGGTGCCGACGGCAAGCGCGTCCCGCGCCCCACGCTCGCCGGCATCAGCCTCGAGCGCGCCGAGTTCGAGCTCTGGATCTTCTACATCACGCTGGGCCTGGCGGTTCTCGCAGCGCTCGGCGTCGCGCGCTATCTCCTTTCGCCCGGCGGCAAGGCGTTGGAGGCGATCAAGTCGAACGAGACGCGGCTCGAATATCTCGGCGTCTCCAGCCGCAAGGTGCTCTTCGGCGCCTATGTGCTGTCGGGCCTGCTGGCCGGCCTCGGCGGGGCGGTCATCGCGCTCGTCTCCGGCCATGTCACGCCGGAACTGGCCTATTGGGTCCGTTCGGGCGAGTTCGTCTTCATCGCCATCCTGGGCGGGGTAGGCGGCGTCGTCGGCCCCTTCCTCGGGGCGTTGATGTTCCAGATCATCCGGGGCTATGCGGCGGTCTACGCGCCCGAGACCTGGCATGCGGTGCTCGGCGTGATGCTTCTCGTCATCATCTTCTTCGCGCCGAACGGGCTCTATGGCCTGATGACGGGCCGCAAGCCGGCGGGGACGGGCCAATGAGCGCACTCATCCTCGAAGCCCGGGACCTCGAGCTGCGCTTCGGCGGCGTGCAGGCCGCGAATGGCGCGAGCCTCAAGGTCCACGCCAATGAACGCATCGCGATCATCGGACCCAACGGCGCCGGCAAGACCACCTTCATCAATCTCTGCACCGGCTATCTCAAGCCGCAGGCGGGGTGGGTGTTCTTCGCGGGAAGCGACATCACGGCGCTCTCGCCGCGCGCCATCACCCGGCTCGGCGTCGGTCGTTCCTTCCAGATCCCGCAGCTCTTCCTCGAGAACACGGTGATCGAGAACCTCTTGCTGGCGCTCAGCGCCCGGGAGGGGACATGGTCGCCCTTCCTCAGGCTCGACCGTCATCCGAAGACCGAGGAGATGTGGGCGCTGCTCGACATCGTCGGGTTGAAGGAGGCCGGCCGCCGCATCGTGCGCGAGCTGCCGGAGGGCATGCGCAAGCTCATCGACATCGCGGTCGCGCTCGCGCTCGAACCGAAGCTGATCTTCATGGACGAGCCGACCAGCGGCGTCTCCAGCCACGAGAAGTTCCAGGTGATGGATACGCTCACCCGCGCGCTCGATGCCCGCGCCACCACCGCCATCTTCGTCGAGCACGACATGGATGTGGTCGCGCGCTACGCCAGCCGCGTCGCCGTCTGGGCCGGCGGGCGCATTGCCCATGAGGGCACGCCCGACGAGATCCTGAACCATCCCGAGGTCCGCGAGACCGTCATCGGCGTGGGAGTCTGATCATGCTGGAGATCAAGGGCCTGACTGCCGAGATCGAGGGCGTGCAGGTGCTGCGCAAGGTCGATCTGTCCCTGGCCGAGGGCGCGACGGTGGCGCTGATCGGCCGCAATGGCGCGGGCAAGACCAGCCTGCTGCGTGCCATCATGGGCTTCTTGAAGGTGACTGCCGGGGAGATCTCCTTCGACGGCAGGCCGTTGCTGCAGGTCAAGCCGCATGAGCGCCCGCGCCTTGGCATCGGCTACGCCCCGGAAGACCGCCGCCTGTTCTCGACATTCACCATCCAGGAGAATATCCGCCTGCCGGCCGAGGTGATGAGGGTGCGCGAGGCCGAGATCGCCAGGCGCCTGGAAGGCGTCTACCAGGTGCTGCCGGAACTCGCCGATCTGCGCCACCGGCCGGCCGCCGGCCTCTCCGGCGGGCAGGGCAAGATGGCTGCGCTGGCGCGCGCACTGATGGTCGGCACGCGCATCATTCTGCTGGATGAGCCGTTCCAGGGGCTCGCCCCCGTGCTCGCCAATCGTTATGCGGCTGCCTTGCGCGCCCTGCGCGACAGCCATCCCGACATCGCCTTGCTCATCACCGAATCCAATCCCAGCCTGCTCCGGACCTTCGCCGAGCGCAGCTATGCGATCGAGCGCGGCGAGGTGACCGAGATTGCCGGCGGTCTGGCGGCGAGTTCGCTGGAAGCCGCAGGCCTGCATTGACTTCGGAAGGACACCCTATGACGCAGCATTTCATCAATGGCCGCCATGTCGACGGCCGGACCGGCGAAACCATGGCGGTCCTTGCGCCCGCGACCGGCGAGGAATTCACCCGCATCGCCTGCGGCACGGCCGAGGATATCGACGATGCGGTGAAGGCGGCTCAAGCCGCCTATGAGGGCGCCTGGGGCAAGCTGACGGCCGCAGAGCGGGGCCGGCTGATTGCGAAGCTTGCGCTCAAGGTGCAGGACCATTTCGACGAACTGGCCAGGATCGAGGCGCAGGATACCGGCAAGCCGATGGCGCAGGCCAGGGCCGATATCGAGGCGACGGCGCGCTATTTCGAATTCTATGGCGGCGCGGCGGACAAGGTGCATGGCCATGTCATCCCCTTCATGAACGGCTACAGCGTCAGCGTCGTGCACGAGCCGCACGGCGTCACCGGCCATATCCTGCCCTGGAACTATCCGGCGCAGATGTTCGGCCGCTCGCTGACGGCGTCGCTCGCCATGGGCAATGCGGTGGTGCTCAAACCCGCGGAGGAGGCCTGCCAGACGGCGCTCAGGCTGGCCGTCCTGGCTTCCGAAGTCGGCTTTCCCGATGGCGCGATCAATATCGTCACCGGGCGCGGCCATGAGGCGGGCGCTGCGCTCTCGGCCCATCCCGGCATCGGCTTCATGTCGTTCACCGGCTCGCCCGAGGTCGGCAAGATGGTGCAGAAGGCCTGCGCCGAGAACCTGATCGGCTGCACGCTGGAACTCGGCGGCAAATCCCCGCAGATCGTCTTCGACGATGCCGATTTCGACGCGGCGGTTCCGATCGTCTGCAAGGCCATCGTGCAGAATACCGGGCAGACCTGCTCCGCCGGCAGCCGCGTGCTGGTCCAGAAAAACGTCTATGACGCCTTCGTCGGCGCCGTCGCCAGGCAGTTCTCCACGCTGCGGGCCGGAACGCCGGAGATGGATCTCGATTGCGGGCCGGTGATCAACGCCAGGCAGCAGGGCCGGGTGCAGAGCTTCATTGACCAGGCCCGCGAGCAGGGCATCCCGGTCCTCGCCGAAGGGCAGATCGCGCAAGGCGTGCCGAATGGCGGCTTCTACGTCACGCCGACCCTGTTCGGCCCGGTGCCCCGGGGCAACCGGCTGGAGCAGGAGGAGGTCTTCGGGCCGGTGCTCTCGGCGTTCCCGTTCGAGGACGAGAGCGACGCCATCCGGCTTGCCAATTCGACCGCCTATGGACTCGTGGCCGGCATCTGGACCGGCAATGGCGGGCGTCAGCAGCGCGTGGCGAAGGGCGTCCGCGCCGGCCAGGTCTTCATCAATGGCTATGGCGCCGGCGGCGGCATCGAGCTGCCCTTCGGCGGCACCGGCAAGAGCGGTCATGGCCGCGAGAAGGGCTTCATGGCGCTGGAAGAGTTCGCGGTGACCAAGACGATCGTCCACAAGCACGGCTGACTCTTTCACGGTGAAGCGCCGGAACCTCGCCGAAAACCCTCTCCGATAGTTATCGGGAGGGAATTGCGCCCCACCTTCTCCCCTTGCGGGAGGAGGTGGCCCGAAGGGCCGGATGAGGGGGCGCGGTGCCCTTGCCGGTTATCGCCCCGCAAGCCTCAAACCTTCCAACGTCGCGCGACCCCTCACCCCAACCCTCTCCCGCAAGGGGAGAGGGGGCAGATCGCGCCGAATCCCGCCTCGGTCGCTGCCATCTATCTTGCGATGGTGGCGGCATCGAGCATGCGCTACGGCCTGTTCGGCATCGCCTTCGCCTGGGGCTCGCCAACCACGCGGGCCGCTCTACGATCATGCCGGGTTCGCGGCGCTGGCAGTGGTCGCTGCCGCCTTGATGCTCGCGGCCACGCTTGCGGCTGCGCTGGCGCGGCGCGCGCCGACGCCCTCCAAGGCATGAGCCTCGAGGCGGATGCCTACATCAGGATCACATGGCGGATCGTGCGGCCTTCGGCCAGCGCGTCAAAACCCTCGTTGATCTCGTCGAGCCCGCTCGTGCTGGTCAGCAGCTTGTCGACCGGCAGCTTGCCGCGCAGGTAGAGGTCGATGAAGCGCGGGATGTCGCGGCCGGGGATGCAGCTCCCGACATAGGAGCCCTTCAGGGTCCGCTCCTCGCCGACCAGCTTGACCGGAGCGAGCGCGAGCGTGTGCGCCGGGTTGGCAAGGCCGGCCGTGGTCGTCGTGCCGCCGCGCCTGGTGATCTGATAGGCGAGCTCGAGTGCCTTGACCGAGCCTGCCATCTCCAGACCGTGGTCGACGCCGCCTTTGGTCGCCGCGCGGATCGCCTCGACGGCGCCGGGATCGCCGGCATTGAAGGTGTCGGTAGCGCCCAACTCGCGGGCGATCCGGAGCTTGTCCTCGGAGAGATCGACCGCGATCACGCGGGCGGCGCCGCAGGCGACAGCGCCGAGCAGCGCGCTCAGCCCGACGCCGCCGAGGCCGACGACGGCGACGCTCTCGCCGGCGCGGACCTTTGCCGTGTTCACCGCGGCGCCAACCCCGGTCAGCACCGCGCAACCGAACAGCGCCGCGATCTCGTGCGGGATATCGGCCTCGATCTTCACCAGCGAGTAGCGCGAGATCACCGCATGCTCGGCAAAGGCCGAGACGCCGACATGGTGGTTCACCGCCCGGCCATGGGCCGAGAGCCTGCGCCCGCCGCCGAGCAGCTCGCCTGCGCCATTGGCCGCGTTGCCGGGCTCGCACAGGGCAGGGCGACCCTCGCTGCACGGCGCGCAATGGCCGCAGGAGGGGACGAAGACCATGATGACGCGGTCGCCCTTCTTGAGGTCGTTCACGCCGGGGCCGGGCTCGACGACCTCGCCGGCCGCCTCATGGCCGAGCACCATCGGCACCGGACGGGGCCGGTTGCCGTCGATCACCGAGAGGTCGGAATGGCAGAGCCCGGTGGCCCGCACGCGGACCAGGACCTCGCCCGGGCCGGGCGGCGCAAGCTCGACCTCTTCGATCGCAAGCGGCCTGGAACGCGCATAGGGCGCGGCGACTGGGCTGGCATTCAGGACGGCGGCGCGGATCTTCACGGGCGTTTCCTTGGGCAGGCTGAGTTCTATGGCCGGCCGAAGGTCKGGCGCGATGCGAGCCCTGTCAAAGAGGAAATCGCGATCAGCCGTATAAGGCCGGGCGATCACCGTCCTCACCGAGCGTCGCCGTCCAGGTTTCGTCGGCCACCAGCCCGCGCAGGATCTCCCAGGAAAGCTGGCCGATGGCGCGCGCCGCAGCCGGCATCGGGCGCTCGGTCGAGTAGGCGAGATAGACCTTACGATGGAGTGCGGGCCGGTCGATCCGCCAGGTCTGGAAGATGCCGGCCCTGGCCTGCGCGCTGACGGCCATGCGGGGCAGGATGCCGTAGCCCAGCCCACGCTCCGCCAGCCGCTTGATCTGCGAGTAGGATTCGATCTCGATCGCCGGGTTGATGGCGGCGTGGACGCCAAGCGCGGCCTCGTCGATCTGGTCGCGCAACCCGTGCCCCTGGCCCGGCAGGATCAGATCGAGTTTGGCCGCCTCGGTCAGGCTGACGGTGCCCCCGGCCGGCGCCGCGACAGCATTCAGCGAAGGCGCTCCGAACAGGCAGAGCTCCTCGGTCAGGACATGGTGGATGCCGAGGCCCTTGGGGTCGGAGGTCGAGTAGATCACCGCGAGGTCGACCTCGCCGCGGCGGAGCCAGTCGAGCACGAAGCCGCTCATCGCCTCGGCGATACGGATGCGCACCGCGGGGTAGCGGTCCCGCGCCGCCTCGATCAGCGGCACGCTGAACTGTTCGCTGACGGTGCCTGGCAGGCCGATGCGGACCTCGCCGCCGGGCGCGGCCGATACGCCGCGCACGGAGTCGCGCAGTTCGGCGAATTCGGCGAGGATGGAGCGGGCCCGCGCGAGCAGGCGCTCGCCTGCTTCGGTCGGGATGACGCCGCGCGTGCCGCGATGCAGGAGCGGCACGCCGAGCTCATCCTCCATATGGCGCAGATGCTGGCTGAGCGCCGGCTGGGCGACGCGCAGCTTGGTTGCAGCCTTCGAGAACGAGCCCTGTTCGACGATCGCGGTGAAATAGCGGAGCTGGCGCAGATCCATCGCGGCTTCATCTCTCCCGGCGGCCCATGAATGATCGCCGCATGGTGGTAGCGTCCGCGGCGTGCGAAGGCCAGAGACCCCCGGCACGGCGATGCAACGGCTGAACGGCAACGCGCTGCGGGGCGCAGCGAAACGACGTGAAATCAGCGTCGTGTCGCGCGCTCCCTGAAACACTCTTGCCGGGGGGCGCCCAAGCTTTCGGTTATGCGCGCCAGAGCGAAGGCTTATTGGCCGTCACGCAACGGCACGTGCATCCTCGCAGGTGGCGTGAGGACGGGAGGCCCTCTTCAAGGAGCGCCTCATCCGAAACGCCCAGCAGCAGCAACCGGCGCAAGACGCCGGATGGTCACGTTCAGGAGGAATGCCATGTCCAGGGATCTGATCTTGCCGAGCCGTGCCAGCCGTCGCGGCTTCCTCAGCGGCGCTGTCGCGCTTGCGGCGGGGGCGACCATGCCGATCGGCGCCATGTCCTTCGCCAAGGCGCCGCTCTCCAACAATCAGGCGCCCTATTTCTACCGCTTCATGCTCGGCCCTTCCGAGGTGACGGTCATCTCCGACGGGCCGCTGCCGCTCGGGGACCCCGGCACGAATTTCGTCGGCGTCGCCAAGGACGAGGTCTACAGGATGCTGGAGACGAACTTCCTGCCGAAGGACAATGTCGTCCTCGAGCAGAACGTTCCGGTGGTGAATTTTGGCGATCGGCTGGTGATGTTCGACACCGGCATGGGCTTTTCGAAGGCCTTCGGCCCGACGACCGGGCGCCTGCAGAAGAGCCTGCAGGAGGCCGGCATCAAGCCCGGGGATATCGACGCCATCGTCTGCAGCCATGCCCATATCGACCATATCGGCGGCATCTGCACGGCGGACGGCAAGGCCAATTTCCCCAATGCGCAGATCTATATCAGCCAGATCGATTTCGATTTCTGGACGGATGAAAGCAAGCTCGGCTCGCCTCTCAAGGCCTTCGTCGAACACGCGCGCGCCAATCTTCTGCCGGTGCGCGACCGCATCGTCTTCTTCCGGGATGGTCAGGAATTCCTGCCGGGCATCCAGGCGATCGCGGCGCCGGGCCACACCGCCGGCCATCACATCTTCATGGTGTCCTCGGGCGGAAAGACCTTCGCATTCCTTGGCGATCTGACCCACCACGCGGTGCTGCTGCTCGAGAAGCCGCTGATGGAATTCGCCTATGACAGCGACCCCAAACAGGCCGCACAGTCGCGCGTGAAGCTGCTCGGCATGCTGGCGGCCAACAAGACACCCGTAATGTCCTATCACTTTGCCTGGCCGGGTTTCGGTAATCTGGCCAAGGCGGGCGATGGCTACCGTTATTTTGCCGCACCTATGGACATGCTGCGTGGGTGAGTGAGCTGCGCTGCGGTGCTCCTCCCCCTGCGGCGCCTCACCGGGGCCGGGGTCTGCACGAATGCTTCGGCCTTCGCGCAGGCTCCGGCCTTCCCTTGCCGGGCCTTTCAGTCTCGCAGGGGGCGGGGCACCGTCACCGGGCGTGCCTCGCGGGCCTGGGCGGCAAGGCGCATCGGTGCATTGACCGCGCCAAAACCGGAATAGCCGCCGCGACGCTCGACGATCTCGAAGAAGAAGCGCTGGGCGAAGACGTGACTGTAGACCTGCAGGAACTCGGCCTCGCCGTCGCGGTCGTAGAGGATGTGGTGCTCGCGCAGCCGGTCGATGACGTCGGGCTCCAGTCCGTGCCGGGCCTCCAGGTCGTCGTAATAGTTCGCGGGGATGTCGAGGAAGGACAGCCCTGCCGCGCGCATCGCCGTGACGGCGGCAAAGATGTCGGGTGCGCTGAAGGCGATATGTTGCACGCCAGAGCCGAAATGCTCGGAGACGAAGCGCGAGGAGAGCGTCCGTGTCGCCTGCGAACCGTTGAGCACGAAGCGGACGGCACCGTCTCTGCTGATGATCGGCCGGCTCGCGACCAGTCCGGCGGGATCCGCGACATCGGTTTGCTGGATGCGCTCCAGTTCGAAGAGCGAGGTATAGAACAGCAGCCAGGACAGCATCTCCTCGTAGTCCATCGACTGCGAGATATGGTCGACGCTGTCCAGGAGGGCAGGTGAGGGCGCGCGCTCATCTACCGTTGCGATGAACTCCTTCTCCCAGACATGGCCGAGCTCGCCCTTGGGCTCGGTGAAGTAGATCAGCGCGCCGCCGACTCCACGGATCGCCGGAATATGCATCTCGCCCGGCGCGATCGGCTGCTCGAAGGCTGCGATTTTGAGCTGCTTCGCCCGCGCCATGGCCTGCGCCACATCCGCCACCCGCAGGCCGATCGCACAGACGCCGGGCCCGTGCATGATCGCATGCGACTGGGCAAAGCCGTCCTTCTCGGTGTTGAGCACGAGATTGATGCCGCCCTGGCTCCAGCGCGTTACCGCTTTGCTGACATGGTGCCCGGTCTGCCGGAAGCCGAGCGCGGTGAAGAGTTCCGCCAGGCTGTGGGCCGTCTCCTCGTCGAGCGCGAACTCGATGAACTCGACGGCAAGGCAGGGCGCGCGCGGTGGCAGCTCCGGCGCGACCTGGTCGGCGAGCTGGATCAGCGAGCGCACGCCGTCGGTCGCGAGCCGCCGGGCCGAGCCGGCGCGAAACTGGTCGTTGAAGACCTCGAGTGAGAGCGGCCCGGAATAGCCCGTCGCCTCGACGGCCCTGACGAAATTCGCCACCGGCAGATCGCCCTGTCCGGGGAAGCAGCGGAAATGCCGGCTCCAGCTCAGCACATCCATGTCCAGCGCGGGCGCATCGGCGAGCTGGACGAGGAAGATGCGGTCTCCGGGGATCGTCGTGATCGGCCCCAGGGGCGAGCGCCGCGCAAGCGTGTGGAACGAGTCGAGGATCAGGCCGATGCGCGGATGGTCGGCCCGGCGCACGATCTCCCAGGCGTCGCGGTAGTCGTTGATATGCCGGCCCCAGGCCAGCGCCTCGAACCCGACCTTGACGCCATGTTTCTCCGCCAGGGCTCCGAGCTCTCGCAGATCGGCCGCTGCACGGTCGATGCCGGCCTCGGCCGGCGGCGAGACATTGGAGCAGATCAGCATCAGCTCGGCGCCGAGCTCGTTCATGATCGCGAATTTGCGCTCGGCCCGGGCGAAGGCGCGGGCGCGCTGCGGCTCCGGCATGCCCTCGAAATCGCGGAAGGGCTGGAAGGCGGCGATGCCCAGGCCGAGATCGGCGATCATCCGGCCGACATCGCGCGGGCTGCCGTCGAAGGTCAGGAAGTCATTCTCGAAGACCTCAACCGCATCGAACCCGGCGCCGGCGATGGCTTGCAGCTTCTCGGCAAGATCGCCGCTGAGCGAGACGGTGGCGATCGAGGTCGGTTTCATGCTGCACCTGTCCCGGACAAGACCCGCAGCGGAGCGGGCTTGACGGTTGCCCCGGTTCGGGCTGCCTCTGCAACGGCCTCGACGACCGCCAGCGTGCGGGCGGCATCGGCTGCGCCGGTCAGCGGCGCTTCGCTGCCGCGGATGACGGCGCAGAAGTGCCTGAGTTGTTCGGCCAGCGGTTCGACAGGCTCGACGCCACGGCTCTCGTGCTGGAGCGGCTCCCACCAGCCGGCCTTGTCCCCGTAGTGCCAGAAATCGAGCTTCGGCAAGGCCAGCGAGCCTTCGCTGCCGACGATCAGGTAACAATGGCCCTCGCGCTGCGGATAGGCCTTGTTCTCGCCCGAACTGAGCTCCCAGCTCCAGGGCGAGGGCGTTACGTCCGAGACGGTCGCGGTCCCGAGTGCACCATTGCTGAAGCGGAAGATCAGGGCGGCGCTGTCCTCGACGGCAAAGCCGCGTGTCGCGTTGGAGGTGATGGCCTGCACGCTGTCGATCTCGCCGCAGATGAAGCGGAGATTGTCGATATCGTGGATCAGGTTGATCAGCACTGGCCCGCCGCCCGGCTCGCGCCGCCAGGCGACGTCGAAATAGTCGTCCGGCTTCTTGATCAGGAACAGCGCATTGACGGCGACCAGTCGGCCGATGCCGCCTTCGCCGACGATCCTTCGCGCCGCCTTGACGATCGGGTTGTGGCGGCGGTGATGGCCGGCAAGCACGGCGACGCCCGTGCGCGCCTGGGCATCGACGAGCTGTTGCGCCGCAGCGACGCTCTCGGCGAGCGGCTTCTCGACCAGCACCGGCACGCCGGCCTCGAGGCAGTCGATCGCGCCCGGGACATGCAGCGCATTGGGCGTCGCGATGATGGCGCCGTCCGGCTTCATCGCTGCCAGCATCTCCTGCTGCGACGGGAACCAGCGCAGATTCCGCTCGGCCGCGATGGCCTTTGCCGCCTCGGTCGGGTCGCAGATGGCGGCCAGTGAGCAATCCGGCGAGGCCTCGATGCGCAGGAGATGGGCGCGGCCGATCAGGCCGGCGCCGACGAGCGCGATCTGGAGAGGTTTGCTCATGCGGCCTCCGTCATTGCGCCGCCGAGGAAAAGCTGGCCGACGCGCGGATCGGCGAGGATATCGGCAGCCGGTCCCTGCATCCTGGTCTGGCCCAGCTCCAGCACAAGCCCCTCATCGGAGATCTCCAGCGCCGAGCGGGCATTCTGCTCGACCATCAGGATGGTGACGCCGCGCGTGCGCAGATTCTGCAGAATGCCGAAAGTCTCCTGCACCATCATCGGCGACAGCCCGATCGAGGGCTCGTCGATCAGCACGAGCTTGGGGTCGAGCAGCAATCCGCGCACGATCTCGAGCTGTTTCTGCTCGCCGCCCGAGAGGGTGGACGCCTGCTGGTCGGCCTTGCGGCGCAGCGCCGGAAAGCGATCGAGCGCGGCTTCCAGCCGCTTCGGCATATCGGTGATGCGCGAGCCCGCCGCGACTGCGCCGAGCTCGATATTATGGCGCACGGAGAGCTCGGGGAAGATGTTGCGCCCCTGCGGCACATAGCAGATGCCGGCCTCCAGGAGCTTGCGCTGGTTCCAGTGGGTGATTTCGGTGCCGTCCAGCCGGATATGGCCCTCGCGGACCTTGAGCAGGCCGAAGATCGCCTTGAAGACGGTCGACTTGCCGGCGCCGTTGGGGCCGATCACCGTGGTGATGGCGGCGCGCCGGACCTTGAAGCTCGTGCCGTTCAGGATGGTCATGGCGCCATAGCCGCCGACCACGCCGTCGAGTTCGAGGATATGGGCGTCCATTCCAGTCGCTCCTCAATGGCCGAGATAGGCTTCGATGACCTGTGGATTGGCCCTGACTTCGGCAGGCGTTCCCTCGGCCAGGACCTTGCCTTCCGCCAGCACGAGCACGCGGGTGCAGAGCGACATGACGAAGTCCATGTTGTGCTCGATCACCACGAAGGTCGCGCCCTGCTCGGCATTGATGGCGCGCAGGCGCTCCTTGAGGTCGCCGAGCATGGTCAGGTTGACGCCGCCCGCCGGCTCATCGAGCAGCACGAGGCGGGGCCCCGCCATGAAGGCCATCGCGGCATCGAGCAGCTTCTGCTGGCCATAGGAGAGCCCGCCCGCCTTGGCGTCGACGAGATGGCCGAGTTTGAAGAAACCGATCATCCGGTCGGCCTTCTCCGTCAGCCCGGCATCGCGCCGCCCGAAGAAGCGCGTGAGCATCGTGCCCTCATGTTCCTGGCCGGCGAGGATCAGGTTCTCGCGCACCGAGAGCTCGGGGAAGACCTGGAGCAGTTGGAATGTGCGGCTGACGCCGAGGCGGTTGAGGTCGGAGGGGCGCATGCCGGTGACCTCCTTGCCGTCGAGTTTCACCGTGCCCTCGGTCGGGTCGAGCTGGCCCAGGATGCAGTTGAACAGGGTCGACTTGCCGCAGCCATTCGGCCCGATGATGCCGAGGATCTCGCCCTCCTTGACGGAGAAGGAGACACCGTTCACCGCCTTGATGCCGCCGAAGGCCTTGTGGATGTTCGAGACTTCKAGGACCGGGCTCATGAGCGGCCTCCGGTGTTGGCGGCCACGCTCTTGCCGATCTTGCCCTTGCCGGTGAGCTTCGCCCAGCCGCGTTCGAGCAGGCCGCTCACGCCCTGCGGGCAGGCGATCAGCAGCAGCATGACGATGGTCGCGAAGATGATCAGGTAGAGCGACCCGACGACGCGCAGCCATTCCGGCAGCACCACGCCGAGCAGCGCGCCGATGAACGGGCCGAGCAGGTAGCCGGCGCCGCCCGCGACCACCATCAGCAGCAAGAAGAAGCTCTGCGACAGCGAGAAGGGCGAGGGGTCGATGAATTCGACCAGCGGAGCGTAGAGCGCGCCGGCAAAGCCGGCATAGGCCGAGCCGATGGCGAAGGCGAGCAGCGTGTACATGCGCGTGTCGATGCCGAGGCTGGCGGCCCGGATCGGGTTCTCGCGCAGCGCCGTGAAGGCGCGGCCCCAGGGCGAGCGGATCATCCACCATAGCGCGATCGCCAGGATCAGGGTGACGATGACGACGAAACGGTGGAAGGCGAGCGCGCCGTCGAGCTTGAGCCCGAAAAAGCTGGGGCGCGGGATGTTCGAGAGCCCGAAGACGCCGCCGGTCAGCCATTGCTCGTTGCGCAGGATCAGCCAGATCAGCGTGGAGAAGGCGAGCGTGACGAAGGCGAGGTAATGCGCCTTGACCCGCAGCGCCGGGAAACCGAGCACCAGCCCGACCGCGAAGGTCAGCAGGCCCGAGATCGCAAAGGAGGCGTACCAGTTCAGCCCGGCCTTGGTGGTCAGCAGCGCCGTCGCATAGGCGCCGAGCCCCATGAAGGCGGCCTGTGCCAAAGACTTCAGGCCGGCATAGCCGAGCGTCAGGTTGAGGCCCATCACGGCAATGCTCATCACCAGCCAGAGCGAGAGCACATAGGTACCATAGCGGCCCATGCCGGCCGGGGCGAACCAGAGGATGACGGCGCCGAGCATCAGCGTGATCAGGGTGCCGTCGGCGAAGGCGGCAAGGGACGGCACTCTTGAAAGGCGGCCGCGCTGCTGCGGCAGGCTTGCCTCGGTCGCGGGCGCGGTCATACGCGGCGCTCCTCTTTGCGGCCCATCAGGCCTTCCGGCTTGAGCAGGATGATGACGACGAGAAGAACGAGCGGCACGGCCAGGCGATAGGAGGATGAGATATAGGCCGCCGCCATGCTGTCGACGATGCCGACCACGAGTCCGCCGACCAGCGCGCCGCGCACCTGGTTGAAGCCTCCGACGATGGCGGCGATGAAGGCGAACAGGCCGATGACCTCGCCGTTCGAGAATTTTGCCAGATAGATCGGTGAGATCAGCACCGAGGCGACGACGGCGAGCGCGGCGTTGATCACGAAGGTCAGCAGGACCATGCGCTCGACCGGGATGCCGAGAATGCGCGCGACGGTCGGGTTCTGGGCCGTGGCCTGCATCTGTCGGCCAAGCCGCGTGCCGCCGACGAACCATTGCAGCAGGCCGATCACCGCGAATGCAACGACGATGATGGCGACATGCTGCAGCGAGATCGAGGCGCCGAAGACCGAGATCGTCTGGGTCGGCACGAACGAGGGGAAGTTCTGTGCCTCCGCCGAGAAGCCGTCCTTGGCGCCTTCCTTCATGATGATCGAGAGCGCCATCGTGGCGATGGCAAGCGGCAGGACGCCGTGCCGGATCATCGGATCGACCACCGCGACCTTGAACCCGACGCCGAAGATCAGGATGAAGGCGGCGATGCCGATCAGTGCGCCCAACCAGATCGGCGCGCCGAACAGCTTGATGGCGAGCAGGACCAGCACCGCCGGCAGCATGACGAACTCGCCCTGGGCGAAATTGATCGTCTGAGAGGTCTGCCAGACCAGCGTGAAGCCGATCGCGGCCAGCGCGTAGATCGCGCCGGTGGCGATGCCGGCGATGAGATAGGCGATGAATTCAGCCATGGCGCGTCCTTGTCCTGTTGGCGCTGCCTGTGTTCCGACCTGCCGTGGTCCCCCCGGCGCTGGCGGCCGCAGGCCGCATGGAGCCGCAAGCCAGTTCCGGCGCGTTGCGTCCGCTTCTGGATCCCGGGCGTCCGTGCGGTCGCCCGGGATGACGTGACGAGGTGTCGTCGTCGTGAGGCTGGGTCTTACGGCTTGATCTTGGGCAGGGTCGCGTTGATCACCTGCTTGCCGTTGATCACCTCGGCGAGGAAGCTCTCGCGGTCGAGGTCGCCATTGCTCTCGATGGTGGTTTCCATCAGGATTCCCGGCTCGTCCGAAGGCTTGATCGTCGCGCCGCGCAGCGTATCGGCGAGGCCCTTCTTGTCGAACTTGTTCTGCTTCTCGGTCGCCCACTTGATCATGTAGACGGCCATGTAGCCCTTCAGGCCGTTATGGTCGGAGGCATAGTTGTACTTGGCCTGGTACTTCTTGCCGAATTCCTGGAAGGCCGGGATCGGCGCGTCGATCGAGAGGCCGACATGGCCCTTGACGCCGTTGGCAGCGTCGCCCGCGAGCTCGATGACCTTGGCGCCGAGCAGCGTCGTCTCGCCGACCATTGGCTTGCTGATGCCCTGCTGCTTGGCGGCGCGCAGGAAGCGGGCGCTCTCTTCCTCGTTGAGATAGACGAAGATGGCGTCGGCATTCGAGTTCTTGATCTTGATGGCGTCGGCGGCGAAATCGGCCTGGCCCTGTTCGGTCGCGACATCGGCCGCCACCTTGATGCCGGCCTTCTCGAGTTCGGGCAGGATGGCGTCGCGCCCGCCCTTGCCGAAGTCGTTATTGACCCAGACGACGGCGACCGAACCCGCCTTGACCGTGTTCTTCAGATAGTTCGCGATCTTCGGCATCGCCGCCGCCTGGCTGAGCGAGGTGCGGAACAGGTACTGGTTGCCCTGCTTGGTCAGGCCGGCAGCCTCGCCGCCGACGAACTGGGCGATCTCTGCACGCTGGGAAATCTGCATCGAGGCGCCGATCGGGCCGGAGAAGACCGGGCCGAGCACGGCATAGGTGCCCTCGTCGATGGCGCGCTGCACCGCGGCGCGGGTGTTCCCCGGGTTGGTCTGCGTGTCGTAATGGACGATCTCGATCTGCTTGCCGAGGATGCCGCCCTTGGCATTGATGTCGGCGACGGCGAGATCGATGCCGTTCTTCCAGTTGGTGCCGGCGGTCGCGCCCGCACCCGAGAGCTCGACGACGTCGACGAGCTTGACCTTGTCCTGCGCCAGCGCCGGCGTCGCGAGCCCTGCGCCGAGGGCCGCGGCGATGATCCATTTGAATGTCATGATGTTTCCTCCAGTTGTCCGGTTTCTTGTCTCCGCCCGGTCTCGCCGGGGCGTCGCTCAGGCAGCGCGATCGATCGTCGCGCGCGCCGCCATGACCCTGTCGAAGGCCTCGGCCTTCGCGTTATCCGAAGGCTCTGCGCCGATGATCTCGATCAGGTGGCACCGCGCTTCGAAACGGGCGGCCCGTGCGGCCGCCGCGTGCATCGCCAGTGACACAGAATGCGCGATCGGCGAGCCGAGCAGCACACGCGTGGTCCTGTTGGCGACGGCGATTGCCGGCATGTCCGATCCCTCTTGGCTCGCCCGTCATGGTCGCAGGCGTTGCCATACGTCAGATAAACCGATTTAGGCTAGTAACGCGATAACCAATTCAATCGCATTACCTAACCTGATGTTATCTTTTCCACCGCCTTGACTGGGGCGCGCAGGCGGGATGAGACCACCGCGTTCATCTCCTCGCGCAGCAGGGTGACGAAGGTTTCGGCATAGAGCGAGGGCGCCTTGTCGTTCTTGATCGCAACATAGGTCTGGAAGCGGGTCGGCTCCTCGATCGGGATCGCGGTGATGCCCTGCATCGAGCCATGCGCGACGGTGAACTGGTCGATGATGGCGATGCCGAGCCCGGCCCGCACGAGCGAGCAGACCGTGGTGCCGAAGCGGGCCTTGATCCGCATGTCATAGGCCAGGCCCTGCCGGCTGAAGATCTCGCTCATGACCCGGCCATAGGGATCGTTGGGATCGATGCCGATCAGTTCGTGCTGCACGATCTCGCGCGCCGACAGGCAGGCGCGGCCGGCAAGCTCATGGCTGTCGGGGACGATGCAGAGCAGTTCGCCCACCGCCAGGGGGACGAAATCGATACCGGGATGGTCGAGCTTGTAGCTCATCGCCGCGATCTCGCCCTTGCCGAGCAGGAGATAGTCGAGCGCCTCCTCGATCTTCAGGATGTTGATGTCGATGCGCAGGTCCGGATGCTTGCGCCGCAGCCGCTCGATCGCACGAGGCACCATGACATGGCAGATGCTCGGCACGGAGCCGAGCTTGAGCTCGATCTCGCCGCCGCGCTCGATGCGGGCGAGCGTGTAATGCAGGTCGTCGACCTTCTTGTAGACCCCGTTGATCTGCTCGAAGATGTCGTTGGCCTCAGGGGTCGGAATGTAGCGCCCATGCCGGCGCTCGAACAGTTTCAGCCGCAGCGTACGCTCGGTATGCTTCATCAGGCGGCTGATGCCCGGCGCCGAGACGCTGAGCAGCTTGGCCGCCCCGGCAATCGTGCCGGTGATCATGATGGCGCGGATCACCTCGATCTGGCGGAGGGTCAGCATGACCGGCGTATCCTTCCCCATCCAGTTTTGCGACAAGCGGAGGCGAGGGCCGGATGACTGTCAAGCGGGCCGGACGGGAGCAGATCGTGGAAGTCGAGATCAGGCGGGTAACCGCGGCGGACATGGCCCTGTTCGACCGCGTCGACGAGGATGTCTTCGACGAGCCGGTCGATCCGGCAAGGCTCAGCGCTTATCTCGCCTCGCCGGGCCATCTCATGCTTGTCGGGCTTCGCCAGGACGTGGTGGTGGCGCAGGTCGCTGCCGTGATCCATCGCCATCCCGACAAGAAGACGGAACTCTATATCGATGAGGTCGCCGTTGCCCCCGCGCTGCAGCGCCAGGGGTTGGCGCGGCGGATGCTTGACGACATGTTCGCCTGGGGCCGCGAACTCGGTTGCGAGGAGGTCTGGGTCGGAACCGAGCTGGACAACGAGCCGGCGCGCGCGCTTTACGAACGGCCGTTCGGATCGGGCGGCGTCTTCGTCATGTATGCCTGCGTGCTCTAGGCTTGGGGCCTGTCACTCGCGCTATCGCTCTGGCACCGCAATCGGGCTTTCGGTGCCTCGCCAGGGACGACGATGGCTGACGACGAGACCGCGATGCAACTCGGCGAGGACGAACTGCGCGCGATCGCGCTCTATGCCGCAAGCTGTGCCAGGCAGGCGCTGCCGCTTTTCGAATCCAGATACCCTGCCGATCATCGTCCGCGAGACGCGATCGAGGGTGCGGAGGCGTTCGGGCATGGAGGCAGGCGGACCGCTCTGTTACGCTCGCAGGCCTGGGCGGCGCATGCCGCCGCTCGCGAGGCGCAGGATCCTGCCGCCACTGATGCCGCCCGAGCCGCCAGTCTCGCGGCCGCGGCCGCGTATCTGCACCCCAAGGCCACTCCGCACCAGGTCAGGCACATCCTCGGCGCAGCGGCTCATCAGGCACAGGCCCTGGAAATCGCAGCGGGAGATGACGAGACCGTCGGCAATGAGCAGCTTCGCTGGGCTCTGAAACACGCGCCTCCGGCCGTTCGCGACGTCTTGCGGCGCATGCCCAACGTGCCTGCCGGTCGAAGCCGCATGGGAGATTTCCTCCGTGAGCTCGACACCGGCCTTCGGGGCTAGTGGCCGGCTCTTCTGCGAATTCGCGCAAGGGTCGCACCCCGGTCTTCAGGGGTCGGAACCCGGGCCGGGGCGCTCGAGACGACGCCGTGCCGGGGAGCGCGCTTCAGTCTGCGCCCGGCAGTTTTCGGGTCAGTTCGGCCTGGGTTTGCAGGAGCGGCAAGGTCTTGCTGGCAAAACCCTTCAGTTCGGTATCCGTGCCAGCCTGGGCGTAGCCGGAAAACAGCGCCATCGCCTCGTCCTGGGCTTGCTTCTGCGCGCCGACATAGGCGCGGTCGAACTCAGGCCCCTGCTTGTCGCCGAGCTCGCGCAGGATGTCCTGATGCGCCTGGTCGGGCCGTTCCGGCAGGGCGATGCCAGAGCGCTTCGCCACGATCTGGCGCAAGCCGGTGCCTGCGATCGTGCGGTCGTTCACGGCCTGATGCGCAAAGGCCTTGATCTCGGGCGAGGAACTCTTCTGCAAGGCGAGCGTGCCGAGCTCGACGGCCATCATGTTCGAGACTGCGGCTCGTCTGACGAATTCATCGGCCTGGAGCGCTTCCTGTGCAGGAGCACGGGAAACGCAAAACGCCAGTGCCACCAGGGCAAGCAGGACTGCTCTCATCAATTCCTCGCAGCTGTGCGGCCCCCCAATGAGGGATAACCTGCAATCCGCGCCGAGGTTCCGGATATCGGGGTTAGAGGACGTCGCTGACACGCAGCCGTGTCGAGTCCATGTGCCGGCCGATGACGTCCGCCAGTGCGTCCGCGTCGCGCTTCTTCAGCGCGACGATCATCTCCTCATGCTCCGCCACGGCCCCGGCCCATTTCACCGGGCCCTCATTGCCGATGAAGCGCAGCCGTTTGATCCGCGCCTGCAGGGTCTCGTGCATCTCCATCAGCACGGCATTGCCGGAAGCGGCCACGATGGCGCTGTGGATCGCCTGGTTGAGCTTGAAATATTCGAGCCGGTTCTTGGTCTCATATAGCTCCAGCATCTGCCTGTGCAGTGCGTGGATCGCCTCGATCGTCTCGTCGCTGGCCAGCTGACAGGCCATCCGGCCTCCGAGTTGCTCGAGCGTCTTCAGCACCTGCAGGATCTGGGCGAGATCCTTGTCGGTGAAGCGGCGCACGATCGCGCCCTTGGCGGGCAGGATCTCGACCAGACCTTCGCTTGCCAGCGTCTTGATCGCCTCGCGCAGTGGAGTGCGCGAGACGCCGAGCTGGGCGCCGACCTGCCCTTCGTTGATCCGCTGGCCAGGCGCGAGCCGGCCTTCGATGATCATGTCGCGCAGGCGCTCCAGGACCTCGTCATGCAAGGTGCGCCGGGTGATGCGCGGATAGATATCCGGCGCGGCCCGGGTGATGTCGGCTTCGTTTGTCATCGCCGTCCCTCGTTTTCATCGTTACGGCATGGGGTCGTCAGCCTGTCAACGCGCCGCAGCTGCGCGCTCCACCGGGCTTTCGGCGAAGATCTCGTCCTGCCTGCGCCGGGTCTGGAGGAGGGCCGAGCCCTGATCGATCTCGACATCGCCGAGTTTGATCGCGGCTCCGGCCGCCACGGGGCGAACCAGCTTGCGGTTGGCAACCAGGTAGAACGGGGCAGGGCGGTCATCGGCGAGCGCCGCGGCCGGACGCATTTCGGCGCCGACGCTGTCGATGCTGTGGTGATGGCCGCCCATGGTGAGCACGGTGCCGGCCGGCAGGTCCCGCTCCGCAACGGCAACCAGGTCCCAGCGCGGACGATAATCCTCGCCATAGCCGGACCGGCCGAGCCCGGCCGCATCGAGAATGCTGGTCGCGGCCTCGATGCCGAGCAGGTGTCGCGGCAGGTAAAGCATCGCGGTCTTGGCAGTGCGGCTGACCACATGGCCCTTGCCGGCAAGCATGTCCCAGGTGGCATCGTCCTCGCAGCGCACGACGATGAAGACGCCGCCGGCGAAGCTCGCTTCCTCCGCCAGACGGAGATGATGGAAGACATCGACGCGGCGTGTGCCGGCGCTCAGGCCACCCTGGCGGCGTTCGGCGAAGAGGTCGGCGATTTCGGGAATGCGGGCCGGCGGGGCATGGAAGCCGGGCGTATCGGGGCCAAGCCCGGTCGCATTGGCGACAAGCGTCATTTCGCAGAGATCAGGAACGGCCCTGAGCGGGAAGGCGCTGCCCAGGATGCGGGCACGCTCGGCGGCATTGCGGACGGTCGAACGCGAACCGGGCAGCCAATGCTCGCGCAACTCAGGGAGCGAATGCGTCACCCCGTTGCAGGTCACCGCACCGGTCGCGGCATCGAGAACGAAATCATATTCGCTCGACTTGCCGGCGGCGATGATCTCCAGCCCGAGCACCTCGGCCCAGGTGACGAGGGCAATCAGCAGGCTCGGCTGGTCGCCGTCCACCGGCGTGACGACGACGCCCTTGTCCTGCGCCATGCGGGCGAGACCGGGGCCGACGACGCTGTCTGCTTCCTTGGAAACGAGCGCGACATGGCGCCCGGCCTCGATCGCCGCCAGGCTGTGGCGGGTTGCGGCTTCCGGGCTGCCGGTCGCCTCGATCAGCAGGTGGAAGGGCAGGTCGATGACGGTCTCCAGACGCCCGGCGGCAATATGGCGACCGGCCTCCCAGGCCGCCTTGGCTTCCGCCGGTGTTTCGCAGGCGACGATTTCGGAGGCGGGGATGCCGGCGGCCGCCATGGCACGGGCCGCGCCCTCAGGTGTCATGTCCACCGCGATGCGCGCATTGACCAGCCTGATCCGCCTTGCCTGGCCCAGGAAGCTCTGGCCGAAGCCGCCGCTGCCGACCAGACAGGTCTCGATCGGGGTCTTGATGCCGCTGTAGAGCGAATGAAAGTTCATGGGCAGATCCTCCGGGCGCCGCGTCGCGACTCTGAACCGGCCGCCACTTTGCGCTCAGCCTATAGCAAGATGGATATGCTGCATACAGCATACTTGTAGCGTTTAGAGGGCTATGCTAGGTCGATGGCCAAGTCTGGCCCTGATCACATCCGGCCATGTGGGAGAATGAGAGCGATGGACATGCGCGCAAACGGATCACTGCCGACGATAGCCGTCGCGATGGGGGATCCGTCCGGCATCAGCCCCGAATTGCTGGCGCGCATCCTGCTCGAGCCCGATCTGCGCTCGTCTGCCCGCTATGTCGTCTTCGGCGACAAGCGCCTGCTCGATCTCGGCGCTGCGGACGCCAAGGTCGATCCGGACGTGCTGGTCATTCGCGAGGGCGAAGAGATTCCGGCACAGTCGGCGAAGCCGGTCTTCATCGATCTCGCCAATCACGATCCGGCCGCCCTCGAGCGTGGCAAGGCGACGCTCGCCGGCGGCCAGGCGGCGACCGATAATTTCCGTCGGGCGCTCCGCTTCGCTGGGGAAGGCAAGGCCGATGCCGTGTTCTTCACGCCCTTCAACAAGGCTGCGATGCGCTTCGCCTATCCGGGCTATGACGACGAGATCCGCTTCGTGCGCGATGCCATCGGCTATGAGGGCGATGCCAGCGAGTTCAACATTCTCGACGGGCTGTGGAACGCCCGTGTCACCTCGCATATCCCGCTGTCCGAGGTCGCGGCTGCGATCAGCCAGGAGCGCATCCTCAAGGCGCTGACGCTGGCCGACGGCAATCTGCGCGCTGCCGGCTTCAACCCGCCGCGCATTGCCGTGGCCGGCATCAATCCGCATGCCGGCGATGGCGGCAATTTCGGCCGTGACGAGATCGAGACGATCGAGCCTGCCGTGAAGCAGGCCAAGGCCCGGGGCTTCACCGTCGAGGGGCCTTTCCCCTCCGACACCGTCTTCCTGCGCGCCAGGAACGGTGATTTCGATGCCGTGCTGACGATGTATCACGACCAGGGCCAGATCGCGATGAAGCTGATCGGCTTCGACCGTGGCGTCACGCTGATCGGCGGCTTCCCGTTCCCGATCTGCACGCCGGCGCACGGCACCGCCTATGAGATCGCAGGCAAGGGCATCGCCAATCTCGGCGCGACCCGTGCGGCGCTCAGCCTCGCCATCAAGATGGCGAATGAAGGAAGGGCCGCACGCAAGGCGGCTTGAGTTCACCGCGGCCGGGCAGCCGTTTCATGAGCCGCCCGGCATCTAATCACGAAGGGAGAAACGAATGAAAAAGACGAGCATTGCGGTTGGTATTGCGGTCGCGTTCAGCCTGGCCGGTGCAACCGCCGCGCAGGCCTGGCAGCCCACCAAGCCGGTGGAATTCGTGGTCACCTCGGGCGCCGGCGGCGGCACCGACAATTTTGCCCGCGTCATCCAGTCGATCATCACCAAGCACAAGCTCTTCGACCAGCCGATCGTGGTGGTGAACAAGGGTGGCGGCAGCGGCGCTGAAGGCTACATCCATGGCCGCGCCGGCAAGGGCKACCCCCATCGCGTCATCTTCGGCACCAATAACGCCTATCTGCTGCCTTACGTCGCCAAGCTCGGCTACAAGCTCTCGGATCTGACGCCGGTCTCGGCGCTGGCGCTGGACGAGTTCATCCTCTGGGTCAACGGCCAGGCTCCCTATGCCGATGCCAAGAGCTATATCGATGCGGTCAAGGCCAAGCCCGGCTCGCTCAAGATGGGCGGCAGCCAGTCGAAGGACACCGACCAGACGCTGACCTCGATGATCCAGGAAGCCGCTGGCGTGAAGTGGATCTACGTGCCGTTCCAGGGCGGCAGCGCAGCCGCCGTGCAGCTCGCCGGTGGTCACATCGACTCCAACGTCAACAACCCCAACGAGAATATCGGCCAGTGGAAGGCCGGCCAGGTGAAGCCGCTCTGCGTGTTCAGCCCGGTGCGTCTCGCCAAGGGCGAGGCGGTCTTCGAGGGCAAGGGCTGGGGCGATATCCCGACCTGCAAGGAGGCTGGCCTCCCGCTCGAGACATTCCAGATGCCGCGCACCGTCTGGCTGCCGGCCGAAGTTCCCGCCGATGCGGTCGCTTACTACGCCGACATCATGGAAAAGGTCAGCAAGACGCCGGAGTGGCAGGAATTCATCACCCGCACCTCGCAGACCGGCCGCTTCATGAAGGGCAAGGAATTCGCCGATTTCGTCGCCAAGGACGAAGCCGCGAACAAGAAGACCTTCGAAGCCGAAGGCTGGGTCGTCAAGTAAGACGGTTCCCTGCCGCCGGCCGGCCCACGGGCCGGCCGGCGGCAGGTCGTTTCCTGACCCGGCGCCTTCGACAGGACCGGGACAGGCGCGTTGAATGTGAAGAGACGGCCTGAAGCCGTTCGCTGGAGGAGGCTGCGATGATCACCCGCTTCTGGGCTGAATCCGCCATGGCCGTGGTCACGATGATCTTCGGGCTCGGCATCGTCTATGGTGCACTGGACTTCGGCGTCGGCTGGGATTCGTCCGGGCCACAGCCGGGCGCCTTCCCCTTCTATACCGGTCTGCTTGTTGCCGCCGCGAGCCTCGGCACCTTGGTGCTGACGCTGAGCAAGCGCTTTACCGGAAGCGGCAATCTGCAGGACGTCTTTCTCGATCGCGAGCAGGGCAAGCGCGTTGCCGCCTTCTTCCTGCCGATGCTGGCCTTCGCCGTGCTGAGCGTCACGCTCGGCATGTATGTCGCGACCATTCTCTATCTCGTCTTCACCATGCGCTTCCAGGGTCGCTACAGCTGGTTCGCCTCGCTCGGCACCGCCTTCGTGACGGCCGTGCTGTTCTATCTCGCGCTCGAAAAGTTCTTCCAGATCGGCCTGCTCAAGGGGCCGCTCGAGTCTTTCCTCGGCCTGTGATCATCTCCCTTTCCGGATCGGTGCCGCCTCATGGATAATGTCGCCTCCCTGATGCACGGCTTCTCGGTCGCGCTCACCACTCACCACATCCTGCTGATGATGGCGGGCGTCCTGCTCGGCATACTGGTTGGTGTCCTGCCCGGCCTCGGCGCGCCTAACGGCGTGTCGCTGATGCTGCCGCTGACCTTCTCGATGGATCCGGTCTCCGCGATCATCCTGCTGACCTCGCTCTACTGGGGCGCGCTTTTCGGTGGCTCGACCACCTCGATCCTGTTCAACATCCCGGGCGAACCGTCCTCCGTCGCAACCACATTCGACGGTCACCCGATGGCCAAGCAGGGCAGGGCGACCGAAGCCTTGTCCTTCGCGTTCCTCTCCGCCGGCTTCGGCGCGATGGCGGGCGTCATCCTGATCACGCTGCTCTCCGGCTGGGTTGCCAAATTCGCGCTGAAATTCTCCTCGCCCGAGTATTTCGCGGTCTATTTCATGACCTTTGCGAGCTTMATCGGCCTTGGTGGCGCCACCCCCTTGAAGGCCATCGTCTCGATGGGTGTCGGCTTTGCGCTCGCCTCGGTCGGTATGGACTCGGTCTCCGGCAGCGTCCGGTTGACCTATGATCTCGACGTGCTGCTCGCCGGCGTCAGCTTCCTCATCGCGGTCATCGGGCTGTTCGGCATCGGCGAATTGCTGCTGACCATGGAGGAGGGGCTGAAGTTCGACGGTGTCCACGCCAAGGTCAGGATGACCGACGTTCTGAAGACCGCAGCCAAGCTGCCGCGCTACTGGCTGGCGCTGCTGCGCTCCAGCGTCATCGGCATCTGGATGGGGATCACGCCTGGAGGCCCGACCGCGGCCTCCTTCATGAGCTATGCCATGGCCAAGCGCTCCTCGCGCAATCCCGAGAAGTTCGGCAAGGGCGAGCCCGAGGGCGTGATCGCGCCCGAGACCGCCGACCACGCGGCCGGTTCGGCCGCGATGCTGCCAATGCTCGCGCTTGGCATTCCCGGCTCGGCGACGGCCGCCGTGATGATGGGCGGCTTGATGATCTGGGGGCTCAATCCCGGCCCGATGCTCTTCGTCKAGCGCCCGGATTTCGTCTGGGGCCTGATCGCCTCGATGTATCTCGGCAATGTCGTCGCGGTCATCGTCGTGCTGGCGACCGTGCCGCTCTTCGCCTCGATCCTGCGCATCCCGTTCTCGATCGTCGGGCCGCTGATCGTGATCATCTGCTTCATCGGTGCCTTCACCGTTGCCAGCAAGGAATTCGACATCTGGCTGGCGCTGATCTTCGGGATCGTCGGCTACCTCTTCAAGAAGCTCGATTATCCGATCGCGCCGCTGGTGCTCGCCATGGTCATCGGCGACAAGGCCGAGGATGCCTTCCGGCAATCGATGATCTTCTCGCAAGGGTCGCTCTCGATCTTCTGGTCGAACCCGCTGGTCTCGACCCTGATGTCGATCGGTGTCCTGCTCCTGGTCATGCCGCTGCTCGGCTCAGGCCTGCGTCGTCTCAAGGGCGGCCGCGCCACGCGCCCGGCCTGACCGTTGCCTCGATCCTCCGTATCTCCGCGAAAACAGAGTCCGACCATGACCGAACCCTATAGGGGCATTCTGCCGATCGCTCCGACGATCTTCCACGACAACGGCGACCTCGACATCGAGGGCAACAGGCGTGTCATGGACCTGATGGTCGATCAGGGCGTCGACGGTATCTGTATCCTGGCCAATTTCTCCGAGCAGTTCCTGCTCACCGACGAGGAGCGCGACCAGGTCATGCGCCTCTCGATCGAGCAGGTCGCCGGCCGCGTGCCGGTGATCGTCACGACCTCGCATTTCTCGACCCGGATCGCGGCGCAGCGCGCCAAGGCCGCGGCGGATGCCGGCGCGAAGATGCTGATGATGATGCCGCCCTATCACGGCGCGCTGCTCAAGGCCGACGAGCAGGGCATGATCGAGCATTTCAAGCATGTCACCGATGCCTGCGGCCTTCCGGTCATCCTGCAGGACGCGCCGCTCTCCGGCGTCACCATGACGGTTCCCTTCATGGTGCGGCTGGCGAAGGAGGTCCCGCTCGTCCGCTATTTCAAGATCGAGGTTMCCGGCACGGCGAACAAGCTGCGGGCCCTGATCGAGGCGGGCGGCGAGGCCGTCGTCGGCCCGTTCGATGGCGAGGAGGCGATCACGCTGATGGCCGATCTCGATGCCGGCGCGACCGGCACGATGACCAGTGCCATGATCCCCGACCTGATCAAGCCGATCCTGACCGCGCATGCCTCGGGCGATCGCAAGACGGCGGCGGCGCTCTATCGCGACGTGCTGCCGATCATCAATTACGAGAACCGCCAATGCGGCCTGCGCTCGGCCAAGGCGGTGATGAAGGAGGGCGGCGTGATCAGGAGCGAAGCCGTCCGCCACCCGCTGACCCCGCTGCACCCGAAGACCCGCGAGGGCCTGATCGAGTTGGCGCGCGAACTCGACCCGCTGGCGCTGCGCTGGGGGAAATGAGGCGGCGCGCCGCGGCTGGCGCCCGCCGGGAGAGGATCAGCGTCGGGTCAATAGGACCCGATGCCGCCGGACGGCGGCGGCAGGTTGCCGCGACGGTCTCTCGTGATGAATTCCGGCGTCACCTGGAACGCCCGGGACAGCCAGGTGATATAGGCCGACAGCAACTGCTCGATGGCACGCATGGGTTGCCTCCACATATGCAGGAGCAACCCTAGCATGAAACGCGGCGTCTTGCCCGGGATTTTGGACGAAGGCGCCTATGCCTTCGTCCAGACCGCGAGCTCGTAGCCGTCGGGATCGGCGAAGTGAAAACGCCGCCCGCCGGGGAAATCGAAGGCCGGCTTGACGATGCGTCCGCCTGCGGCTTCGACCTGCGCCTGTGACGCGGGAAGATCATCGGCATAGAGGATGATCAGTGGGCCGCCCGGTTGCGGCGTGCCCTGGGTGGTGAACCCGCCTTCGAGACGGCCGTCAGTGAAGGCGCAATATTCCGGCCCGTAATCGGTCATCGTCCAGCCGAAGGCCTTCTCGTAGAAGGCGCGCGCCCGGCCGAGATCGGAAACGACGAACTCGACATAGTCGATGCGCCGGTCATTGGACGATGGGCTCATGACGTTCTCCTTCGATTCATGTTCGTCTGATCTGATGGAGCAGCCTCCGGTCATGATCCGGCAGGAGGTGAAGGATCAGGGGCGCTGCTGAGGCGCATCTTGTTCAAGGGCGCCGTGCTGCTGTAGCAGCTTGGCAATCACCGGGCCTCCTGTGCACCATGCACATCCACAGGCTCAGACTGATAGGGGCGAGACGCATGCCGACGACGACCGAAACCTCCTTGCGTGAAGCCTTCGTCCGGGCGCGCCGCAGCCGCAGCCTCGTCGACATCGAGACGCTTCCCGTTCCGGCCGATCTCGAAGCGGCTCTGGCCGTGCAGGCCGATGTCAGCAGCGACATGGGCTATGCGCATCTCGGCTGGAAGGTCTCGATCACGGATGGGCGCGGGCTCGTCGGACTGATGCCCGGGCCGTTCCTGAAGCCTGGCGATACCTATCGCTCGGTGCCCGGAGCCGAGCTGCGGCTCGAGGTCGAGCTCGCGATCCGACTCGGGCGCGACATGCCGCGCCGTCCTGGCAAACCCTATAGCCGGGCCGAACTTCTGGAGCATTGCCACAGCGCCTTCGTCGGCATCGAGATCATCGAAAGCCGTATCGCCGACTGGACCCATGTTCCATTCCCGCTCTGGTTGGCCGATGCGATGGGCCATGGCGGCTATCTGATCGGCCAGGACGTTCCCTTCGAGGTCTTCGACGAGATCGCCGATCTCACCTGCACGGTCGAACTCGACGGCGACGTGCTCTATGACAAGCCTGCTCACCACGCCAATGGCGACCCGCTGACCCCGGTGCTGGCCTGGGCCAATCGTGAGACCGAGAGTGCGCTTGGCGGCCTCGTGGCCGGCCAGATCATCACCACCGGCAGCCTTTGCGGCGGCGTTCTGGCGCCCAATCTCGGCCCGGTCATCGTCAGGCTCGATCCGCTGGCCGCGATTTCTTTCGCGCTCGCCTGACGTCGGGACCGCCGGGCAGGACGAGGCAGCTTGCAATCGAGCCCGCTTTCGCCGCGCGGCCCGAGGCAATTATCGCGGGCTGCAGGCGTGCCACGGACAGCTTTGACGAGCAGAATTGTGGTCATGACGAGGCATGACCACAAAATCATCTCATTCTATTGGTCTTGATAGTGTTGCGTTGGAGGAATGATGCGGGGTTTGCGGCGTAGGGTGCGCGGGGTTGCAGGCGGAGGCGGTTACGCTTTCGCCGCTATGCTTGCCATCCAGCCGGTACCCGCCGAGGCTTTCGACCTCTCCTCGCTCGACATATTCGGCTTGTTCGGCTCCTCGGATAAGCCGCCTGCGGTCAGCAGCACGACGCTGCCCTATCAGCTCGAGTTCGACGTCAGCGGGGCCACCGATGCCAAGGCCCTGACGCTGACGCTGCGCGACGCCTCGCTGCTTTACCGGCTCAGGCAGGATGCGCCGCCCGATGGCGAGACCCTGGCCCGGCGCATGGTCGCCGATCTCAACCCGCTGATCGATGCCCTCTGGTCGCAGGGCTATTTCAATGCGGATGTGACGATCGCGGTCGACGGTAACGGTCTGCGCCTCGGCAACGAGCCCGGCCCGGCGCTGGTGCGCGCGCTTGAAGCCTATCGCAACCGGGCCCCGGCGCCGGTCACCGTGCGGGTTGTGACCGGCCCGCTCTTCAGCCTGCGCAATGTCGAGGTCGTCGAGCAGGGCAAGGGCGGGGGCGGTGCCATTGCCGATMCCCACAAGGTCGCGCGCCTGAAATCGGGCGACCCCGCGACTTCGGCCGCCTTGCGTTCGGCGCAGTCATCTCTGGTCGATCACCTGCGCAACCAGTCGCGCCCGCTCGCCAGGGTGGTCGCGCTACGCCCGGTCGTCGATCATGCGGCGAAGATCATGGATGTGACCTATGTCGTCGAGCCCGGGCCGGTCGCCGGTTTCGGCGATGTCGGGATCGAGGGCACGGTCGATGTCCCGCCGCATGTCGTTCGCTCCTTCATCTATCTGGAGCCGGGCGACCCCTATTCGCCCAAGGCGCTGGCCGACACGCGCAAATCGATCACCTCAATTCCGGCCATCGGCTCCGCCCGTATCCGCGAGGCCGACCGGCTCGACGCCAATGGCAACCTGCCGATCTTTGTCGACATCACGGAGCGGCCGAAGCGGCTGATCGGCTTTTCCAGCCGCTTTTCCACCATCGATGGTCCGGCGGTCAGGACCTATTGGGAGCACCGCAATCTGCTCGGCGGTGCCGAGCGGCTCAGGCTCGAGGGCGATCTCTTTCTCGCACCGCGGATCAACGGCACCACGATCCAGAGATTTGGCGATTTCGAGCAGTCCGACCTTGGCGGGCGCTTTGCGTTCAGCTTCATGAAGCCGGCGCTGAACGGAACCCGTTACGACCTGCTGGTCGACGGCGTCGCGACGCGCGAGCGCGTCGGCACCAATCGCTATGGCGGCTATACCGCCCGCTACGCCAATGTCACCAGCAGCATTCGCCGGCGTTTCAGCGACACCTTCTCGGTCCAGGCCGGCCTGGAGGTCGAGCGCGGCCAGACCAGCGATGTGCTGGGTCAGATCACCTACACCCTTGTCGGAATCCCGCTTTCTGTCCGATACGACACGACCGACAGCCTGCTCGATCCGACGCGCGGTGTCCGCCTCACCGCCTCCGTGGCGGCATATCCGACCTTCATGGGATCGACGGTCGGCATCGTCCAGACCAAGGGCGCGATCTCCGGCTATTACGCGCTCGATGAGGAGGCCCGTTATGTGCTGGCTGGGCGCATCGGCTTCGGCTCCGTGGCCGGCGCAGCGCTCGACGAGATCCCGTCGACGCGGCGCTTCTATGCCGGCGGTGGCGGTTCGGTGCGCGGCTACGCCTATCGCACGCTGTCACCGCTTGGCCCCTACAACCAGCTGATCGGCGGACGCAGCCTGTTCGAAGCCTCGGTCGAGGCGCGGATCAAGATCACCAACACCATCGGCATCGTGCCGTTCTTCGATGTCGGCACGGCCTTCGAAGAGAGTTTCCCGGCCTTCAATCAGACGCTGCGGATGTCGGCTGGTCTCGGGTTGCGCTATTATACGCCGATCGGCCCGATCCGCTTCGACGTCGCTGCGCCGCTCAATCCGCGCAAGGGCGACAAGCCGGTCGCGGTCTATATCAGCATCGGGCAGGCCTTCTGATGGGCAACCGGCTCACCCTTTCGCGCCTGGCGCTTCTGGCCCTGCTGCTGGTGGTGGGGCTGGTCGTCTCGGCCCGCTTCGGCGGTTTCGCTCAGAACGCGCAGAATGATCGCGGGGTTCTGGCCGACCTGATCTCGCGCGCCCTGTCGACACCGAACAGCCAGGTCTCGATTGGGGCGGTCGATGGCGCGCTGTCCTCCGACGCGACGATCCGTGATGTGGTTCTCTCCGATCGCGACGGCGCCTGGCTGAGGGTCGACCGCGTACGGCTGATCTGGACCCGCACGGCCCTGCTGCTCGGCAGGCTCGAGGTCGACCGGCTCGAGATCGGCAAGCTCGAGATCTTGCGCAAGCCGATTGCCGATCCGGCCGCAGCGCCGACCAGCGACCAGCCGCTCCTTCCGGAGCTGCCGGTCAAGGTGAACATCACCGCCTTCCAGCTGGGCGAGTTGTMGCTGGGCGCCCCGATCGTCGGCGTGCCGGCCCGGTTGGGTGCGACCGGCGCAGCATCGCTCGGCGCTCCATCCGAGGGGCTTTCGCTGCGTCTCGAGGCGCGCCGGCTCGACGCGCCGGGCGAGTTCACGCTCAGGCTCGGTTTCGTGCCGCAGACTACGCGCCTGCAGATCGCCGCCAAGGTCGACGAGCCGCAGGGCGGCCTGATCGCGCGTGTCGCCAATCTCCCGGACCAGCCGCCGGTCAAGCTCGACCTCAATGGCGATGGCCCGCTCGACGCCTTCCGCTCGACCCTGACCTTCACGGCCGGCCCGACCATTGGGGCGCAGGGCTCGGCCAATCTCTCGCGCGTCGGTACTGGCCGTGACCTGGCCCTGGCCCTCGATGCCCGTATCGAAGGGCTGATGCCGGCGCCGGCCGCACCGGTCTTTGCCGGCTCGACCCGTCTCGACGGCACGGTCGGCTTCGTCGATGACGGTGCCGTCGACCTGCGCAACATCGCGCTCGTTTCGGCGCTGGCGCGCCTCGATGTCGTCGGCCGCTACGGGGCCGACAAGAATCTCGATATTCGCGTCACGGCCGCAGCCGTGCCCAATGCCAATGGCCGCACTGTTGCCGCCGGCACCGAGATCGGCAAGCTCGCCCTGGATGCCACCGTCAATGGCCCGGTGAACGGGCCGCGCGTCGTCGCCTCGCTCGACGCTCAGGATCTGCGCCTGCCGACCGGTCGTCTTGGCAAGCTCGTGGCGCGGTTCACCGCGACGCCGAACGGATCGATCGGCAATGCCGACACGCGCATCGCGCTAGTCTCGGACGGCGAGGCGACGGGCGTGGCGCTAGCCGATCCCAGGTTCGCCCGCGTCGTCGGCGACCGCATCGTCTTCACGCTGCGCGGGACAGGGCGGGGCGAGGGGAGTGCCGATTTCGAGACGTTGCGGCTCGCGATGTCCGGCGTGGAACTCGACTACAAGGGGCAGCTCGGCAAGGCCCGCATCCTGGGGCAGGCTCGCGCAGTCCTGCCCGATCTCTCGCGCCTCAGCGGGCTTGCCGGCCGCAAGCTTTCAGGCAAGGCACAGCTCGGCGCCGATCTCGATGCGGTGCCGCCCCAGAACATCTATTCCGCGAGCCTCGATGGCCGTGGCGATCAGATCGGGACCGGGGAGGCGGCGCTCGACCGGCTGCTCGCCGGCAATCTGACGCTGGCCGGGCGCGTCGGGACACTCGCTGACGGCGGCGTGAATGTCAGTGGTCTTCGTCTCGCCGGGCAGCATGTCGCCCTCACGGCCGATGGCGGCATCGGCCGCGAGCGCTCGGATCTGCGGGCTGCCATCACCCTGCCTGACCTGAAGCGGGCCGATCCACGCCTCTCCGGCAAGGGCGAGGTCACGGCACAACTGACCGGACCGCAGGACAAGCTCGATGCCTCGGCACGGATCGCGGTGACGAATGCGAGCGCGCTCGGTCGTCCGATCCCGCGGCTGTCGATCGATGCCGTGATCCGCGACCTGCAGGGCGCGCTCGAGACGCGGGCGACGCTCGCGGGTGAGATCGAGGGCAAGCCCGCGACCGGCACGCTGCAATTTGCACGCCTGCCCGATGATGCCTGGGACCTGTCGAAGCTCGATCTCGCCATCGGCTCGGTGAAGCTGACCGGCGCGGTTACGCTCGACCAGGCCAGGCGCGCAGCCGGTCGGCTGACGCTCGCCGCGCGCAATCTCGACGATCTCTCGGCTCTGGCCCTCACCAGGCTCGGCGGACAGCTCGATGCGGACCTCACGCTCGCTCTTGTCGAGGGGCGGCAGAACCTGGACCTGAAAGCCAAGGGCACGCGCATCAATGCCGCCGGGGTTTCGCTCGACAAGCTCGATGCCAGCGTCGGTGCCACGGATCTCCATGGCCGCCCGGCGATCGACGCTGCGATCGCCATCGATCGCGCGGTGATCTCTGGCGAGGCGATCAACGCGATCCGCTTCGATTCGAAGGGCGGGCCGGATGCGAGCGCCTTCACCCTCAGCGCCAATGCCCGGGGCTTCACGCTCAATGGCGCTGGCCAGCTTGTTCCCGGCGATCCGCTGCGGCTCGACATCGCCTCCTTCGATGCCCGGCGCGAGGGCAAACGCATCACGCTGGCCAACCCCGCTTCGCTGAGTTTCCCCACTGGCGGTGTCGAGATCTCGAAGCTGGTGCTCGCCATCGACGCCGGCCGGCTCAGCCTTGATGGCCGGGCGGGCGAGACGCTCGATCTGCGCGTGAATGCGAAGGACATCCCGCTTTCGGCGGTCAAGCTGGTGGCCCCGAAGCTCKATCTGTCCGGCACCTTGAACGCCGAGGCGCAGATGTCCGGCAAGCCGGATGATCTCGCCGGTCCCTGGCAGATCCGGATCGCGCGGCTGGTGACTCCCGAAACCCGGAGCGCCGGCCTGCCTCCGGTCGAGATCAGCGGCAACGGTCAATTCTCCGGCCGGCAGACCAGCGTCGAAGCGACGCTGACGGCCGGCCGCGGCGCGAATCTCGCGGTTCGCGGCACGGCGCCCCTGAGCGCAAGCGGCGCGCTCGCTCTCACCATTCAGGGCAAGCTCGACGCTGCTCTCGCCAATGCGCTGCTCGCGGCGCAGGGGCAGCGGCTGACCGGCACAGTGACGCTCGACCTGCGGGCCGGTGGCACGGCGGCAGCGCCCGAACTGAACGGCGTTGCGACCCTCGCCAATGGCAGTTTCACCGACGCTCTCCAGGGCGTGCGGTTGACCGGGATCGAGGCGCGCATTGCTGCCAATGGCGACAATCTGCGGATTGAACGCGCGGTTGCCCGCGCGGCCAATGGCGGCACGTTGTCGGCGTCAGGCCAGGTCCGCGTCGACCCCGCCGCCGGTTTCCCGGGAGAGATCAAAATCGAGGGACGCCGTGCCCAGCTTGTCTCGAACGGCATCGTGACATCGGTCGCCGACCTCAATCTCGCGATCGGCGGTCCCCTGGCGCAGCGCCCGCGCGTCGATGGGCATGTCGATATCATCTCGCTTGACGTCGCGGTGCCGGATCGGTTGCCGGCTTCCTTGCGTCCCGTCGACGGAATTCGTCACGTCAATGCGAAGGGCGCTGCGGCGGTGCGGATTGCCGCGCAACGCAAGGCGGCGCGCAGCGCCGGCAAAGGCGGACGCGCGGCGCCTGCCTTCGATGCCGCACTCGCCGTCACCATCTCTGCGCCGAACCGCGTCTTCATCCGTGGACGCGGGATCGACGCTGAGCTTGGCGGCGAGTTGCGCGTCGGCGGCACGCTTTCGGCCCCCGTGCTCGATGGCGGCTTCGATCTCAGGCGCGGCCGCTTGTCGGTCGCGAGCCAGCGGCTCGATTTCAGTCGCGGCCGCCTGACCTTCACGGGTGGCGTGATTCCGGAGCTCGATTTCGTCGCCGAGACCCGCGCCTCGGACGTGACCGCGCGAATCCTCGTCACCGGGCCGGCGGACCAGCCCGCCTTCGCCTTCACCTCTCAGCCCGAGCTGCCGCAGGACGAGGTGCTGTCGCGTCTGCTCTTTGCCCGTGCCTCCGGCTCGCTCTCGCCCTTCCAGGCCCTTCAGCTGGCGCAGACGGCCGCGCAATTCGCGGGGACCGGTGGCGACGATGCCTTCGAGAAGCTGCGCAAGTCGCTCGGCGTCGACAATCTCGACATCCAGATGGGTGCCGGCGGACCCACCGTCGGTGTCTCCCGCTATATCGGCGACAACGTCTCGATCGGAATCAAGGCCGGCGCCAAGCCCGAGGATAGCGGCGTCTCGATCGGCATCGATGTAACGAAGCGGCTTCGCATCCAGGCCGAAACCGGCGCGGATGGCAGCGCTGCCGTCGGCGTCGGCGCCGAGTGGGAATACTGACTGGCGCCAGCGCGCCGTTCCGGATGGCTGTGGCTTGAGTCGCCCATCCCGATTCGAACAGGCCGTGATTCTGCCGCCTTTTGCCTGCAGGACATGCCCAGCCGGCGCGCGCGGTTAACGGCGGGTAAATTTCGACCCTCAAAGCGTGGCGCGCCTGCAACACCGGGTTTCAAAGCACCCCCTCGGACCTCGCGGCGGCGTGATCTCGGTTGATCGGCCACCCGGCATTCGTATGGTGAAGGTGCGTCGGGACGTTCCCGGTCGCTGTTTTTCGTCTTCGCCTCTGAATGGTTCAGGGACGTGGGCGAAAGACCGGGATAGGCGGGTTCGCCGGTTTGGTCTCCTGGGGCCGATCGTCAAGAAC
>NZ_JBFTKP010000021.1:0-107614 GCF_056396005.1 Allobosea sp. 05T439
CAGGGCGAGGCCGCGTAGCCAGCCAGGCTGGACGGTGTCGGCCAATGTGGATCGCCACGCKACCGCGCGATCAGAGCGGCCGAACGATKATCTGCGCCAAAATCCAGTTGACTGAGACGGCCCCGTTACCGAAGTCCTGAGCCTAGATGGGCTGCCGCGCCAATGCGAGCAGCCCATTTATCGCCGCAAAATCCCTCAATGCGCGGATTGGCCGGCCTCTGGAATCTCGTAGCCGTCAGAGGCATAGGCGCCCAGCTTATTGCGGAGCGTTCTGATCGATATGCAAAGCATGGCGGCTGCATGGGTGCGATTGCCGCCGGTTTCCTTCAAGGTGGCGAGGATCAGATCGCGCTCGACATCTGCGACAGGTCGTCCGACGAGATGTTCGGCACCGTTCTCAGGGTCGAAAGCCTGCATGTCATCTTCCCTTTGTGAGCCCCCAGCTCCAACTCAGAAGACGATCCAAAAGGGGGCGAAAAGGGTTAATGAGAGGTAAATGACCATCGCAATCACTCAATCTTCTGCAAGGATACTGCCGTGGACCGGTCACCAATCCGGGGAAGCTGGCGGCGCCGGGGCGGCCTGGTTGCGATGAACTCCAGAGTTCATGTTCTGATCGCGCAAAAGCGCGCTTCTACATGGAAACAGTTGGCAAAATGGCGGCGGCCTGGGCCGCCGCCACATCGGGTCAGCTCTTGAGCTTGGCGTTGCACTGGCTCCAGTAGCCGCCGCCCTTCTCGATCCATTTCAGGGTGCCGTTGGCGTTGGCGGATTTGTTGGCATTGTATTGATCCGCGCAGGTCTTCAGCCGAGCCTTGCCGGGCGACTCATCCGAGTATTTCTGCGCGACGGTCTTGGGGAACACCGCCGCCTTTGCCCGCGCAGGAGCGGCGGCCGGCTTGGCTCCGGGCGTTGCCGGCGCGGCAGCTGGAGCCGGAGCTACGGGAGCATCCTGGACAGCTGCGGCCGCATCGCTCTCCGCGGCATCGTCATCACCGCACTGAGCCTTGCGGAAATCGTTCCACTTCTGGCCCTTCAGAGTATTCGCCTTCTTGGCGTCCTGATATTTCGTACTGCATTCCTTCATCGTCAGTGCCTGGGACGGTGAGGAAAAGACGGTCGCGAGCACGAATGCCGACGCGGCTGCCAGGATCACTTGTCTAGCCATGGTCTGGTCTCCCAATGCCCGGCCACTGCCGGCGTGGAGATGGCACTCTATTTTCGCGGTTCAGGCAAGCGTCGAGGGTAAGATCCTGCGACCGCGCAGCCGCAGGCCCTTTGCCTGGCGCAAGGTCGAGACCGGTTTCGCCGATATCGCCGCCGCGCTCGCAGTGCGGTGCGCCTATCCGAGCTCCAGGGTGGTCACGCCGAACAGCTCGGGCGCCAGAGGAAACGGTGTGCCCAGATACATTCGCGTCGTCTCGAAACCAGGCCGAAGGCCGGCACCGACCAGCATGTCGATGAACCGCTGCCGCGCGGCTGGAACGTCGATATGGAGATCGCCTTCGGCAGAAGAACCTAGATTCTGCACCAGCGCGGTGGCCGTCGCGTCGTCTACTGCTGTGAGCGAACCGATCTTCCAGCCCGAGCGGCACTTGCGCACCACGCCGTACCCGGTGACCGCGCCATCCGAGATTGCGACGCGCGCATGATGCGGGGGCATGAGCCAGTGCGTCAGGAAGGTTTCCCGCGTCTCCGGAAAGCTCCTGCGATCAAAGGCCATGATCTCGCGCAGGAGATCCGGGGTGACGCCGTCCACCGTCCGGCTATCAGCCAGGCCGCGCGCAAAAGTGCCTCCGAAACGGATGGTTCGGTAAGAGGGCGCAAAGCCCTTTCGCCGGTAATTCTCGAATTGCTCGTCGACCCCATCGAGCCCGATTATGCGCCCATCGAGCCGCGCCATGCCTGCGTTCCAGACGGCCTTGCCATGACCTTGGCCGCGCATGTCCGCGCGGCAGATGTAGAGGCCGATGAACCCGTAGGTCGTTCCATAGGCAACCGCCGAGATGCCGGCGACCATCTCGCCATCGACGAAGGCGCCAATGAAACCCTCAGGGTCGGTCGCACGGAATACCGCCGCGTCATTGAGACCGGGATTCCAGCCCTCCGCGGCAGCCCAGTCCATGAGTTGCTCGACTTCGAGCATCTCGAGCTTGCGAATGATGCGCTCGCTCATCTCGCTGTAAGCCTTTGCGGCGGAGGGATCCACATGGGTCAGATCTAACGCGTCGCGCTCGGCATTGCATAGATACCGCGCTCCGAGGGCGTCAGCCGGGCTGTCGTTGTTCAGGCCGGGGCGTGAGCCTTGAGATGGCGGGCGTAGCGGGTGAGCGGCAGGCAGATGACGAAATAGATCAATGCAACCAGGCCATAGACGGTGAGAGGCTCAAAGGTCGCATTAGAGATGGCATTGGAGGTTCGCATCAACTCGTCGAAACCGATGATCGAGGTCAGCGCCGTGCTTTTGACAAGCTGCACGAGATAGCCGACCACCGGCGCCCGTGTGATCGCAAAGGCCTGTGGCAAGATCACCAGCCGCATCTGATTGGGATAGTGCAGGCCGAGGCTCTTGGCAGCATCCCATTGCCCCTTTGGCAGGGCCTCGACCCCGCCGCGCCAGATTTCCGCGAGATAGGCGCTGGCGCAAAGGGTCAAGGCGACGACCGCCGCGGACCAGGGTTCAATGCGGAAGCCGATCAGCGGAAGCCCGAAGAAGACCAGGAACAGCTGCATCAGCAGGGGCGTGCCCTGGAAGAGCCCGATATAGAGATCGGCGACATGACGCAGCCAGTGACGGGATGAGACCCGCGCCAGCAGGATTGCCATCCCCACCACGCCACCGCCGATGAAAGCGACAATCGAGAGCAGGACCGTCCAGCGTGTCGCGAGCAGCAGGTTGCGCAGGATGTCCCAGAAGGTGAAGTCCATCAGGACGGCCCCCCGATCAGGAATTTCCGTCCGGAGAGGCCGAGGATGCGGCGCAACCCAATGCTCAACGCCAGATAGACCATGGTGACGACGAAATAGGTCTCGAAGGCGCGGAAGCTGCGCGCCTGCAGCATGTCCGCCTCATAGGTCAGTTCGCGCACCGAGATCTGCGACACCGCCGCGGATTCGAGCATCATGATGATGACCTGGCTCTGCAACGCCGGGAAAATCACCTTCAGCGCCTGCGGGAGGACAATCTTGACGAAGACCAGCGCGGGTCGCAGCCCAAGTGCGCGGCCGGCCTCCCTCTGACCATTGGGCACGGCATCCAGCCCCGCGGCGACGATCTCGGTGCCATAGGCCGAGAGGTTGATCGTCATCGCGAGGATTGCTGCGACGGCAGGATCAAGCCGCAAGCCAAGACTGGGCAGGCCGAAGAAGATGAAGAACAGCTGGACCAGAAACGGCGTGTTCCGGATCAGCTCGACATAGCTGCCGACCATGCCGCGCAGCCAGGGAGAGCGGCTGCGCACCGCCGCTGCCCCCAACACGCTGCAGACTGTACCGAGCACGGTCGTGACGGCGATCAACCCCACCGTCGCCATCGCGCCGCGCGCGATGGGTTCGGAGGCCTGGCTCAGCCAGTCGAAGTTGAGGCTGTAGGCCAAGCTTCAGAGATCCTTGGGATCAAGTGGCTTGCCGAGCCACTTGAGCGAGGCCTTGTTCAGCGTGCCGTCGGCGAGCAGTTTGGCGACAATCTCGTTGAGTGCCTGCTTGAGACGCGGCTCGTCCTTGTTCAGCGCGATATGGTCCGGCGACGTCATCAGCTGGAATTTCTGCTCGGGCTTCAACGTGGTCTGGCGCGAGAGCACCTGGGCGCCGACATCGTTGCCGACGACCATCAGCTGCGCCTGGCCCGAGATGAAGGCCTGGATGACGGAGTTGTAGCTGTCGAAGCGCTTGATGTCGGCGGAAGGCGGCGCAGCCTCGGTGAGCGAGGTGTCTTCCAGCGTGCCGCGGCTCACCGCGATCGACTTGCCGGCGAGGTCTGCCTTGCCTTCGACCTTTACGGCCTGCGGCCCGATGACGGCGATGTAGTAAGGGGCGTAGGCAGCGGTAAAATCGATGACCTTCTCGCGTTCGGCGCTGTGGCCGACGCTGAGCAGGATGTCGACGCGACGCTCGGTMAGATACGGAATGCGGTTCTGGCCGGTTACGTTGACCAGGTTGAGCTTCACCTTCAACGCGTTGGCTATGGTCTCGGCGATGTCGATGTCATAGCCCTTGAGGCTCATATCGGCGCTGGCCGATGAGAAGGGCGGAAAATCCGCGAAGACACCGACCTTCAGGGTGCCCGCCTTCGTGATGTCGTCGAGAGCGTCGGCACGAACCGGGGCCGTCGCAAGGCCGATGCCCKCCAGCAGGCTGAGTGCCAGCAGCGATGTCTTGATCGAGGAGGTCGTGGTCATATCGTTCATCCTTCCCTGAGAACGCTAGAGTGCGGCGGCAAGCCCGGTCGCGTTGCCGGACGGCATGGTGATGCAGGCATCGACCGGAAAGCCGATCGTCACGGCCTGACCTGGGCCGAGACCGTCGCCGACACGGTTGGCTTGCATCACGAGAATCTGCTCGCCGCCGGCCGTCTCGACCAGGATCTGGCGGGTAGAGCCGAGCAGGGCGACATTGAGGATCCGACCCTTCGCACTGTTGGCCATTCCAGCCGGATCAGCGTCGGCGGCGGTGGACAGGATGATGTTCTCGGGGCGGACACAGATGTCGATTGCGTCCGATGGGCAGTCCGGCACGGTGAGCGACAGGCCCGATCGGCTCAGGGCCCGGGCGAGGCCGGTTTCGCGCCGCGTCACCTGGGCTTCGATCCAGTTGGTGCGCCCCATAAAATCGGCGGCGAAGCGCGAGCCGGGGCGACCATAGACGTCTGACGGGGCGCCGACCTGGACGATGCGGCCCGCCTGCATCAGGAAGACGCGTTCACCCAGGCTCATCGCCTCTTCCTGGTCGTGGGTGACGACCATCGCCGTCGAATTGACGGCGGCCAGGACCTGCTTGAGTTCGGCGCGCAGGTCCTGCCGCAGCTTGGCGTCGAGCGCCGAAAGCGGTTCGTCGAGCAGGATGAGGCCTGGCCGCGTGGCCAGGGCGCGGGCGAGGGCGACGCGCTGCTGCTGGCCTCCGCTGAGCTGATGCGGCCGGCGGCTGCCGAAACCCTGCAACCTCACGAGCGCCAGCATCGCCTCGACACGATCGGGAATCTCGCGCCTGTCAGTGCCGCGGTGGCGCAGTCCGTAGGCAATGTTCTCCGCAACGGTCATGTGCGGGAACAGGGCATAATGCTGAAACAGCAGCCCGACATTGCGCTCATAGGGCTTGAGCGCAGTGACGTCGCGCCCCCCGATGCTGACCGTGCCGTGGTCGGGCCGTTCGAAGCCGGCAATGACCCGCAGGATGCTGGTCTTGCCGCAACCGCTCGGCCCGAGCAGGGCAACGGTTTCGCCGGCGGCGATCGAGAAGGAAACGTCATCGACGGCCGTAACGGCACCGAAGCGACGGCTGACTCTGTGAAATTCGACGGCGTTGCTCACGGTTTGACCCCTATGAACGAAACAGCCCCTGGCCCAACAGGCGGTCGAAACCGACGAAGCGCTCCAGAACGATGATGAGGACGGCGCTGATCGCCATCAGGAGAACGGCAGCGGCTGCGATCGTGAGATCGAAGGACGCGCGCATGTTGCTGACGAGGGCGACCGGCAAGGTGTAGGTCGACGGGTCCGTCAGGAACATGCTGACTGCAACGTCGTCCAACGATACGGCGAAGGCGAAGACTGCGCCTGTGATCATACCGCTCCGGATCAGGGGCAGGGTGATGTTCCAGAAGGCCTGGCGTTCCGTCGCGCCAAGGACCAGCGCCGCTTCTGTCAGGCGCCTGTCCCGACCGGTCAGGCTGGCGAGCACGGTGCGCACGACATAGGGCAGGGTGATCACGATGTGGCCGCAGAGCAGTCGGGTGAAGCCGTCGACGATGCCGATGCGCGACAGAAACAGCAGCAAGGCAAAGCCGATCACCACCGCCGGCACGATGAGTGGCGAAAGGAACGCGGCCATCAGCAGCGAGCGACCGTGAAAATTACTGCGATCGAGCGCGACCGCGGCGGCCGTGCCGACCAGCACATCGACCGCTGTCGTGAGGACGGCGATCTTGAGGCTGGTCGCCAGGCCGGTGGTGACGTAGTCGAGCGAAACCAGCTTCTCGAACCAGCGCATGGACAGCGCCGGCGGCGGCAACGGGCCAAGAAAGCTGCGGGCGTCGAAGGCGAGCAGGCAGGTGACCAGAAGCGGCGTCACCAGGAAGGCGAGCACCAGAACCAGCATCGCGATCATCGCGCCACCGAGGAGCCGGTCGCCAAGGCGCTTTGTGGTACCGGTCATGTGCGCGAGCCCCTACGACGCTGCACCAGCGAAACCAGAGACAGCACGAACAGCGTGATGACGAGCATCACGATCGAGACCGCGGCGCCGCTGGGATAGTTCGCGACATCGCTGAAGCGCGTGTAGATCGTGTTCGAGAGAAACAATACGCGCCCCTTTCCGAGCACCATCGGAATGACGAAGGCGCTGATCGAAAAGGTCATGGCGATCAGGAATGCCGATACCAGCCCGGGCAGGGCCAGCGGAACGGTGATGCCGAGATGCGCCTTCCAGGCCGGAGCGCCCAGCGATTGCGCCGCATCGCAGAAGCGAGGATCGATATTCTGGATCGTTCCCAGAAGGGTCAGCGTGCACATCGGCACGACCGCATGGAGTAGGCCGGCCGCGACCAGGGTTTCAGTGTACCAGCGGCTTGTCGGCGAAATCCCGAGCGCCAGAAGCAGTGGGCGCGCAACCCCGACCGAGCCGAAGGCCAGTTCCAGCGCGTAGGTGCGCACCAGCATGCTGAGCAGGACCAGCATCACCAGAAAGCCGATGCAGGCGGCGCGCTTGCGCGGCGAAAACCGCCGCACGATGCAATAGGCCAGTGGAAACGCCGCCAGCAGTCCAACAAACGATGCCGCTGCGCTCAGCTTGAAGGTTTCGTAGAGAACGCCGGCGAATGACGGCGTCACGAGCTCGCGATAATTCTCCAACGTCAGAGGCGCATCGACGGCCGAGCCGACCCGGCCCGGCACATATTGCTTGAGGCTTTCCAGCACGAGCCCGAACAGGGGGAGTGCAAAGATGACGAACAGCAGCAGCAAGCCCGGTGCGAGCAAGAAGAGCGTCGTGCGGGGCGGCGCAGGGATCGCGAGCGGCGCGTATTGGGCTGGGATAGCGGTCATGACACTCACAGCAGTGGCGCGATGTCGGACTCCCAACGCTTGGCCCAGGCATCCTGCTGGCCGAGCACGACCTTGTAGTCCGGCACATGCACGAAACTCTCGAACTCCTTCGGCGTGAAGGAGAGATGAGCCAGCTCCGGCGGGATGGCTGCCTTGCTGTTAAGCGGCGCTTCGCCAGCCACTTTTGCGTAAAGCGTGCTCATTTCGGGGCTGATCGCAAAATTGATGAAATCGCAGGTCGCCTTGCGGTTCGACCGATTCTTCATGACGGCAAAGCCGCTCTGGTAGAGGAAGGTCGCCATGCCGGCCTGTTTGGTAAGGCGGGTGATCTTGAAGTTCTTGGCGACGGCAGCCCAGCTCGGTTCGGCGAAGAAGCCGACTGAGGTCTCGCCGGAGGTGAAAGAGTTGGTGAAATCGACGTCGGTCACGGCAATGCGGCCGATATTGCCGGACTTCGCCAGGTCCTTCATCAGCTTCCAGCCCGGCTCCATATTGGACTCGTTGCCGCCGCCCTGCAGGGCCAGGGCGACGATCTGCAGCATCATGCTCTGGGTCGGTCCGGGCCAGCAGATCGCGCCCTTKAGGCGCTTGTCGAAGAGATCGTCCACCTTGCTGATGGCGAAGGGGGCAGTGTCGGTCCGGTAGCCGAAATACATGCCGCCGATGGCGCGAGGCACCGCTTTCACATTGCCTTTGGCGTCCCTCATCATGATCTTTTCCGGGATATCGGCCAGATTGGGGACGTCGGCCGCCGTGATGGTCTCGACCCAGTCCTCGGTGATCATGCTGTTGAAGGAGCCCTCCCAGCCGGCGATGTAGTCGTAGTCGACCCTGGGCCAACCCGCCTTGATCTTGGGGAGGATCGCTCCGGCTCCGCCCTGATGCAGGACCCAGTTGAACTGGGCGGCGGTTTGCCTGGCGGCGACCTGCTTCATCGCCTCGACGACGTCGCCGCCCCATTCGACAGCCGTGAGGCCGCTCGCAGTCTGGGCCCCGGCCACATGGGGCCAGGCGAGCCCTGCGGCGCCGCTCGCGCCTATCAGGGACAAAAGATGTCGGCGTGTCATCGTCATGGTGTCAGGTCCTTCGCGCCAGAGGGTCGAGGGGCCACAGGCTGTGCCGATCGTGCGGGACGATCAGGCTCCCGAGCCGTTCAGAGGCACGATTGCACTCGCAAGCAGGGCGCGGCGGTACGGCGAAAATGCTTGTCCGGCTATAAGCGGGCGTGAATGCCGGAACCGATTCAGGGGCGGCGCAGGTCGCTCTGCTGTGCGATGAAGTCCGAGAGGTAGCGCGCTTCGCCTGGCGCGCCGGTCCGGGAATAGAGCCCGATGCTGACCTCGACCGGCTCAGGCAGCCCGGCGGCATGGTCGAGCACCCGGCAATCCTCCGGGATCGTCGCCGCGATCATCGGGCCGATGCCGATGCCGACGCGCACGGCGGTCGCCATGGCAACCAGCGTCGAGGCTTCGCAGACGATCTTCCACTGCAGGTCATGCCCCGACAGCGCGGCCAGCGCAGGTGTGCGCCACGGGCAGGATTCCTCGAACATGATGATCGGCAAGGGCGAACTTGTCGAGATCACCATGTCCGAGCGCACGACCCAGAGCAGCCGGTCCGACCAGACCAGGGTTGGCTTGCGGTTGAGCCGTGTCGTGTCACAGACTGCGATGTCGAGCTTCTCGTTCTCGAACATAGCGGCAAGGCGCTTGTTGGGCTCGACGATGATATCGATGTCGACCTTGGGGTTCTGGTCGCGAAAGGCTTTCAGGATTTCAATCAGGCGCGTCGCGGCGAAATCCTCGACGACCCCGAGCCGGACCCGCCCTTCGATCATCTTGCCGTTGAGGCGTTTTCCGATCTCGCTGTTGAGCCTCAGGATTTCGCGGGCATAGGGCGTGAGCAGGACTCCATTATTGGTCAGCTCAAGCCCCTTCGACGAGCGCTCGAACAGGTCGCTGCCCAGCAGTTCTTCAAGCTTGCGAATCTGCATGCTGACCGCCGCCTGTGTGCGGTTCAGCGACAAGGCGGCACCATTGACCGTTCCGACTTCAGCGACGGTCAGGAAGGCGCGCAGCAGATAAGGGTCCAGTTCCAGCATCGCACCCGCACCATATCATCGAAGCTGGTTCTACGCAGCCATACCGGCTGGCCTGCAGCCGCCTGACCCGAGCGTCGTCCGCCCGCCGCCGGGAGGAGGCAAAGGGGGCGCTATTCAGTTTCGCTTATAGGGCCGCGTGCCTTTTCGCCGTTCCGGCAGCCTCGTTCTTTTGCCAGCCTTCCGGGCTTCCGCATCATTCCCTGCAGGTTGCCATGCCCTTCGACAATGCCGCCCTCGACCGCTTGCGCCAGCGCTACGCTTCGGCCGGCGGTGGCGAGATGTACGATCCTCATTTCAAGGCCGTCGCGGACACTATTTTTCAGGGCGCGGACCGGCGCAAATGGCCGTTTGCCGATCCGGCAACTTTCCTCGACGCTCCCTTTCTGGCGGACGGGCTCTCGGCTGAAAAACTGGCCGGGCTCGACGTAGCATTGATCGGCGTGCCGATGGATCTGGGCGTGACCAACCGTGCCGGCGCCCGGCTTGGGCCCCGCGCTGTCCGCGCCGTCGAGCGCATCGGACCGTATGAGCATGTGCTGCGCGTTGCGCCGCTCGGCAGATTACGCGTCGCCGATGTCGGAGATATCGCGCTCAGCAGTCGCTACAGTCTGGCTGATTGCCATGCAGACATCGAAGCCTGCTATCGCATGATCGGCGAAACCGCGACGATTCCGCTCTCGGTTGGCGGCGATCATTCGATCACCGGCTCGATCCTGAAGGGACTGGGCGCCAAGCGCCCGGTCGGCATGATCCACATCGACGCGCATTGCGACACCGCCGGGCCCTATGAAGGCTCGAAATTCCATCACGGTGGCCCGTTCCGGGAGGCGGTCCTGGCCGGCGTGCTCGATCCCACACGGACGATCCAGATCGGTATTCGGGGCGGCGGCGAATATCTCTGGGAGTTCTCCTTCGATTCCGGAATGACCGTGATCCATGCCGAGGAGGTCGGGACCATGGGGCTGCAGGCGGTAATCGAGAAGGCCAAGGCCGTCGTCGGTTCCGGACCCGTCTATGTCTCCTTCGACGTCGACAGCCTGGACCCGGGCTTCGCCCCTGGTACTGGCACCCCCGAAGTTGGAGGGCTCTTGCCGCGCGAAGTGCTGGAGATCCTGCGTGGCGTCGCAGGCGTCGACATCATCGGCGGCGATGTCGTCGAAGTCGCTCCACAATACGATCCAACCACCAATACCGCGCAAGTGGCGGCGCAGGTTCTGTTCCAGTTGCTCTGCCTCGTGGCCTGCAAGAAGTGATCCTGCCCGAGCGGGATCCCAGCACAGATCAATTCTCCGGCTGTCGCCTTCCGCCTTTCAGCGATCCCGGACCCTTGGTTCAGCTTGCCTGATCTGTCCGGGACCGATGTCCGAGCGCCCCGTGAGGAAGGGATGGCTTCACGGGGCGCCTGATGCGTCCGGCACGGAAACGGTGGCGGCGATTGCCGCTGTACCCGCAAGGCCGTCACCGCCAGCGACCCGGCGATAATCTATGGCTGTTGCGTCCGTAGCAGCGCCCGCAATGCCAGGGCGTTCAGGGAAGGTCGAGGCACCATCGGTGACATTGCATTTATAGTCGTTAATATGCATCATGAGGTATGATTCCAAACCCATCCTCGATTTCCAGGACAAGCCGCCTTGCCGGCCGTGACTATGTAGTTGCGGACTTGCAGGCGACGCTGGGGACCGACCTCCTGCGCCTGCCGCATGTCCTGCGCATTCTCGCCGAGAACGTCGTTCGCCAGCCCATGGGAGCGGACGAGCGCAATGCCGCATTGCAGGGCATTCGCGGCTGGCTCGCGGGCGGACGCTCGGATGGCGAGATCGCCTTTCAGCCAGGTCGTGTTCTCATGCATGACACGACATGCACGCCTGCGCTGGTCGATGTCGCCGCCATGCGCGACTCGATCGCCGAAGGCGGCGGTGATCCCAAGCGGCTCAGCCCGGTCCTGTCGCTCGACGTCTCGGTCGACCATTCGCTGGGCGTCGATCTTTCGGCGTCGCCGGACGCGATGCGCGTCAATCTCGAACGGGAATACAAGCGAAACGGCGAGCGCTATCGCTTTCTCAAATGGTCCACGCTGGCCCTTGACGGCGTCCGGGTGCATCCGCCCGGCACCGGCATCATGCACACGATCAATCTGGAGCAACTCGCGACGGTCGTGACCACCCAAACCGTCGACGGTCGGGTCTGGGCCGTCCCGGACACACTGATCGGCACCGATAGCCACACTCCGATGATCAATGGCATCGGTGTCCTCGGCTGGGGCGTTGGCGGGCTCGAGGCCGAGAGCGTGATGTTCGGCATGCCGGTGATGATGCGCATCCCCGAGGTGATCGGCGTGCGCCTGATCAACCGCCTGCGTGAAGGCGTCAGTGCCACGGATCTTGCGCTGACCGTGACGCAACGGCTGCGTGCGCAGGGCGTCGCCGGCGCATTCGTCGAGTTCTTCGGGCCAGGAGCCGCGACGCTGTCGGGAGGTGAGCGCGCTGTCATCGCCAATATGGCGCCGGAATTCGGTGCCTCGACCGGATATTTTCCGATCGATGAAGCGACGCTGGCCTATCTCGCTCAGACGGGGCGCAAACCCGATCATATCGCGTTCGTCTCTGATTACGCTCGGTCTCAGGCGCTGTGGTTCGACCCGCAGGCGCAACCACGCTTTACTGAGATCGTCGAGATCGATCTGGCGGCGATCTCGATCAGCCTCGCCGGCCCCCGACGGCCGCAGGATCTGGTCGCGCCGGATGAGGTGGTTCCCGCGCTCGAGGCGATGCCGCAGGCGAAGACGCCCGCGCCCGCGGCCGGATTGCCACGCTTTCCCGTCGCGATTGCCGCGATCACAAGCTGCACCAATACGTCAGATCCGCGGTTGCTGGTGGCCGCTGGCCTGGTGGCGCGCAAGGCACGCCAGCTCGGCCTCACCCCCCCCGCCTGGGTCAAGACATCACTCGCCCCCGGTTCACCCTCGGCCGAGCGCTATCTTCGGCGTGCCGGCCTGCTCGAGGATCTCGAAGCGCTTGGCTTCGGAATCGTTGGTTATGGCTGCACAACCTGCATCGGGAATTCCGGCCCACTTCGTCCTGCAATGGATGAAGCCGCGCGCGCGGGCACGGTCCTTCCTGTTGCTGTCCTGTCCGGCAACCGCAACTTTCCCGGCCGCGTCCATGGCCAGATCGATGCCGGCTTCCTGGCCTCTCCAGCGCTGGTCGTCGCCTATGCGCTGGCGGGAGATGCCGATCGCGACATCACCAAGGGCACTCTCGCGACCACGGCCGACGGAACCCCTGTCGACCTGGCAGCACTCTGGCCGAGCGGGGCCGAGATCGATTCCGCCTTTGCGCGAGCGCTTGATCCCGTCGATTTCGCTGAAGCCTTTGCGCAGGCCTCTGCGAGCAGGAGCTGGAAGGAACTCGATGCTCCGGCGAGTGCGGGTTTCCCCTGGGATCCGTCATCGACCTATCTGCGCCCGCCACCCTTTGCCCGCGCAGATCAGCCAGCCCGGCTCGGCCATTACAGCGCCCACCCCCTGATTGTGCTCGGTGACGACATCACGACCGATCATATTTCGCCCGCAGGCCAGATCCCGTCCGAGAGCGAGGCCGCGCAATGGCTGATCGCACAGGGCGAAGATGCCCAGGACCTCAACGTCTATGCCTCGCGGCGCGGCAATTGGGAGGTCATGCTGCGTGGCCTCTTTACCAATCGCACGGTGGTCAACCGTCTCGCGCCGCGCATCGCGCCCGGCTCGACCATCCATGTTCCGAGTGGCGAGACCCTGCCGCTCTGGCGGGTGGCCGAGCGCTATCGCCAGTCAGGAAAGGCGATGGTCGTCGTCGCGGGTGAGCGGTACGGCACCGGTTCATCGCGCGACTGGGCGGCCAAGGGTCTCGGCCTGCTCGGTGTCGCGGCCGTTCTGGCCGAGAGTTTCGAGCGCATCCACCGGTCCAACCTGATCGGGATGGGCATTCTGCCGCTGTCGCTCGCGGCCGGGGAGGGCGTGGAAGCGCTGGCGCTTGCGCCAGGCGACATGATCGAGATCGAAGCCATGCCGCACGCCATCCTTCCGCGCTGCAAGGTTCCGGCAAGGCTCCATCGCAAGGCCGGGCGTACCCAACCACTCTTCCTGCGCGCCGCAGTCGAGACCGCGCTCGAATGCGCGACGCTGCGCGCCGGCGGCATCATTCCGTTGATCCTCGGGCGCCACCTGACGGCACCCGCCACGTCCTTCACCGTCAGCGGCGAAGAGTTGCCCGGCCAAGCGCGGGCGTAACCGGCGCAAACGCGCCCAATCCAACACGATCGGGGAGGATCGAGATGACCATCGGCAGAATTTTCGCAGCGGGCCTGCTTGCCGCGATGGCGATGACGCCAGAACTGGCGACGGCCCAGACGCCGCCGCAGGAACTCAAGATCATCGCACCCGCCGGGCCAGGCGGTGGTTGGGATGGCGCCGCCCGCTCGATCCAGCAGGTGCTGACCGAAACGAAGGCGGTCCGCGGCGTCCAGGTCACGAATGTCACCGGGGCCGGCGGCACGATCGGGCTTGCCCAGTTCATCAACGGTGCCAAGGGCGATCCGAACCAGCTCCTGGTCAACGGCATCACCATGGTCGGGGCGATCCTGACCAACAAGTCGCCGGTCACGCTGGACCAGGTGACGCCGCTTGCGCGTCTCACCGGCGATCCGCTGGTCATCGTCGTTCCCGAGACCTCTCCACACAAGACGATGAAGGACTTCCTCGCCGCGATCACAGCCGACGTCGCCCGGGTGACCTGGGCCGGCGGATCGGCGGGAGGCGCCGACCATATCCTTGCTGCGCTCGTGACGAAGGTGGCCGGCGCTGATGCCGGCAAGGTCAACTATGTCGCATTCTCCGGTGGCGGGGAGGCGCTCGCGGCCATGCTCGGAGGCCGTGTCACGGCCGGCGTTTCCGGCTATGGCGAATTCGAGGGCCAGATCAAGGCCGGCAAGCTGCGCGCGCTGGCCATTTCCTCGGGCAAGCGGCTTGACGGCGTCGATGTGCCGACGCTGAAGGAGCTCGGCTACGATGTCGAGGTGGTCAACTGGCGGGCGGTCATGGCCGCGCCGGGCATCAGCGCCGAACAGAGGGCTCAGTTGACCAAGCTCTTCGATACGATGGTTGCGAGCGGCGAGTGGAAAGCGCTGCTGAAGGCGCGCGGCTGGGACGACTATTATCTTGCGGGGGAGGCGTTCGCAGCCTTCCTCAGGGAAGAGCAGATTCGGGTCGGCGACATCCTGCGCACGATTGGTCTGGTGAAATAGGCACCTTGCCTGCGAGCCGTGTCATCACCTAGAGCCACTGTCGGCGCGCTCGCGCCGGCAGGGCTGGGACGATGGCAGGCAGTGGGAGACGAGACCTGGCGATCCCGCTCGCAGCTCGGATTCTCGATCAGATCCGAGAGGGGCATCTGGGTGCCGGGACACATCTACGCTCACAGGATATCGCGACGCGTTTCGGCGTGTCGCGCTTTCCCGTCGGTCAGGCCTTGCAACTGCTTGCCGACAAGGGCGTCCTGAGCCACGAGCACAATCGCGGCTATTTCGTCGCTCAGGGGACGCCTCCCTCCGGCGAAGCCCTTGGCCTCGCCGAGCCGGACGGCGTGACGAAGGCCTATTTCCGCATCGCCGATGACCATCTGCGCGGCCGGTTGTCCGAACACGTCACCGAGTCCGATCTCAGGGACAGCTACGGACTGACCCGTGCCGAACTCAATGCAGTCCTGACGCGGATCAGCCAGGAGGGCTGGGCCGAGCGCCGCGCCGGCTATGGCTGGAGCTTCACGCCGGTTCTCACCACCCCGGAGAGCCTCGAGCAGACCTACCGTCTGCGGCTGGCGCTGGAGCCTGCCGCCTTGCTCGAACCCGGCTATCATCTTGCGCCCGAGAGCATTGCTGCTTGCAGGGCTGCCGAGCGGAGGCTCCTCGACGGGGCGATCGAGACAGACAGCGCGGACGCGCTCCACGAACGCGGTGTCCGCTTCCACGAGACGATCGTCGCCGGCTCCGGAAATCCGTTCTTTCTGGAGACGATCCGACGGATCAACCGCATCCGCCGGCTGCTGTCCTATCGTTCGATGCTCGACCGCAAACGCTATCGGAGGCAATGCGAAGAGCATCTCGCCATTCTCGATAGCCTGGCCGCCGGCCGCCAGGAGGAGGCGGCCGAGAGGCTGCGGCAGCATCTCGGCCATACGATCGAGAACCTATCCAGCATCCGGCCGCTCCTCGCCCCCTAGCAGGCTCCCAGGCGCAGAGGCGCAGCGTCCCGAAGGGGGCGCAAGCAGACTCAACGCTCGGCGACTACCTGTTCGAGCAGCGCCATGGCGGCAGCGCCATCGGCCGCGTTCGGTGCGGTCGTCGGCTCGCCGCGTGCCGCTCGAACGAAGTCGCCGAGAAGCGCGTGATAGCCCTTGTGGTCCTCGTTGGCGGCGGCCGTCAGATTCGGCTCCCAGACCAAKGTGTCTTCGCCATCGATCAGGCTGGCCTCGGCCCGTGAGACCTTGAAGGGGGGCGCTCTGAAATAGCGCACTTCATGGACATTGCGGACCTCGACGCGGGTATGGTCGCCCATCACCTGCCACCATTCCATCGGCGTTCCGCGCGACTGATGCGTGCCCAAGACCAGGGTGCCGATGCCGCCATTGGCAAAGCGGAAATCGACATGGAGCAGCAGCTTGCCCGGCGCCAGTTCGTGCCGCCTCGCGCTCACGCTCGCGACTTCGCCCATCAGGTGCGGCACGAGGTCGAAATAATGCACGCAATGATGCAGGTAAAAGCCGGAATAATCCGGATCCCCGGCGAAATAGGTCGGCGCGGTCATGTACTCGCCGAGAAAACTCGCCGTTGCGCCGAACTCCGTCGCGCGGATGACGTTGGCGGCAATGCGGTTGGCCGTCGAATAGCGCTTCATGAAGCCGAGCACGACCGGCACCTTGCGGCTCGCAGCGGCTTCGGCCAGTTCGGCCGCTTGTCGCGCCGTCGGCGCCGGCGGCTTCTCGATGAAGAGCGGCAAGCCGCGCGCGATCGCTGCCAATCCAATCTCGTGATGCAGGGCAGGACCGACCGCGAGACCGACCGCGTCGAGATCGCCACGGGACAAGAAGCTGCGCCAGTCGCGCAGGCGACCAGTTTCGGGGACGCCGTAGCGCCGGGCGGTCGTATTCAGCCGCGCCTCATCCGTGTCGCAGAGCGCAGTGATCTCGACATCATGCCGCGTCAGCTGCGGCAGCAGCATCTCGTTGGCATGGACGCCGCAGCCGATCCAGCCGACCCGAAGCGCGCCTGTCCTTGAACCGGTCATGCCGTCCTCCCGGCGAATGCGAGTGCAGCCTTCAGGAAGGCGATGCTGGCGGCCAGCGGTTCGTCCTCGTTCTCCGTGGGCGCACGCCACTGGGCCAGGGGAGTGCCGGCTCGCTCGTCGCGGCGTCGGAACGGTTCGAGCACGATCGGCCCGCGATAGGCGACGTCGCGGAGTGCACGGGCGATCGCCGGCCAGTCGATATGGCCGGAGCCGACGAAGCCGCGATTGTTCTCGTTGGCCTGGAAATGCAGGAGTTTCGATCCTGCCTGCCGGATGGCATCGGTCAGATCGAACTCCTCCATGTTCATGTGGAAGGTATCGAGCATCACGCCGACGGTGGGATTGTTCACGCGCTCGACGATTTCGAGCGCGTGACGGGTCGTGTTGCAGATATCGGTCTCGAAGCGGTTGAGCGGCTCGACGCCGAACTGGATGCCGGCGTCGGCGGCGCGCTTCCCAGCCTGCGAGAGGCCGACGACGATCGCATCGATGCGGCGCTTGCGCTCTTCGTCGTCGACGGGGGAGGGAGCTCGGCCTGCGAAGACGAGAGGGGCGCCATAGAGCGGCCCCCCGACGATGGCTGCGCCGAGGGCTGCGGCCACATCGACGCATGTTTCGAGATAGGTGACGCCCGCGTGGTGGGCGCCGGCATCGGCGCTGGCGAGGTCGCGGTTGAGGTTGACCCGGGCAGCGAGCACGCAGGAGAGGCCGGCATCGGCGATGGCGGCGCGGGTCTCGCCCAGATCGAGTTCACCCGGCTCCGGTACCAGCAACTCGACGACATCGGCTCCGGCCCGTTTCATCCGCGGGAAGCAGCCGAAATGCTCGCGCGTGAACGGCCGCGCATAGAACATCGAGATGACCCCGATCGGATTTGTCGTCATGATTTCACCGCACCGGCTGTGAGCCCGCCCACGAGCCGCCTTTGCACCAGAAGGAAGAGGAAGGTGACCGGCAGCGCGATCAGCGTGCCGCCGGCCGTGAGAAGGCCCCACTGGATGGTGAACTCGCCGATGAAGAGCTGGAGCGCGACCGTGACGGTGCGCACCGCCTGGCCCGAGAGCATCATCGCGAAGAGGTATTCGTTCCAGGAGGTGATGAAGATGTAGATGCCGGCCGTGACGACGCCGGGCATCAACAGGGGCAGGATGATGAGGCGGATGGTCTGCAGGCGGCTGGCGCCGTCGATCATCGCCGCTTCGTCGAGATCCTTGGGGATCGCATTGAAATAGCTCGTCAGCATCCAGATCGCGAAGGGAATCGAGAAGGTCGAATGACCGAGAATGACGCCGAGATAGGTGTCGATCAGCCCGAGCCGGCGCATCATCAGGAAGAGCGGGATGATGAGCAGCACGACCGGGAACATGTTGATGACGAGGAAGCCGGTCAGAAGGCCCCTGCGTCCGGAGAAGCGGAAGCGCGAGAAGGCATAGGCCGCGGGGATGCTGACGCCGAGGCCAAGTACGCTGGCGCCGACTGCAATGATCAGGCTGTTGCCCAGGCTGCCGGCAAAGCTCGTGCGGGCGATCAGATCGCGGTAATGCTCGAGTGTCGCCTCTCGTGGCCAGTAGTGGAGCGGCCAGGCGGAAAGCTCCGCCTGCGGCTTCAGCGAGGTCAGGATCATCCAGACATAGGGGCCGAGCGCGAACAGGACGATGAGGAGGACGGGAAGCTCCACCTCCAGAATCCGCCGGATTCGGGTGCGTCGTTCGATCATGTCTCGATGCCCCGGGCCGCCCGCCTGACATAGAGATAGACCACACCCAGCAGCATCGCCGTGAGGATCAATGCCAGCGCCGCGCCATAGCCGAATTCCATGCTGCTCGACGCGCGCAGGAAGGCGTAGAGCGGCAGGGTATGGGTGGCGTAGCCTGGTCCGCCGCCGGTCATGACCAGGATGACGTCGAGCGAATTCGCCACCCAGATCGTGCGCAGCAGAAGTGCGGTTGCGATGACATCGGCGATCGAGGGCAGGGTGACGTAGAAGAGCTGCTGTCGGGCGGTGGCGCCGTCGATCTCGGCTGCCTCATAGAGTTCGGCCGGCACTGTCTGCAGGCCGGCCAGAATGGTGACGGCGAAGAAGGGGAAGCCCTGCCAGATCAGCGCCAGCATGATGGCGTAGAGTGCGGTATCGGGCCGGGCCAGCCAGGCGATCGGCGCTGCGATCAGGCCGAGCCGCATCGCGATGTCGTTGATGACGCCGAGATTGAAGTCGTACATCCAGGTCCACATCAACCCGATGATGACGCTTGGCAGCGCCCAGGGAATGATGACGAGCGCGCGCGCCAGTCCGCGCCACCAGAAGCTCTGGTTGAGCAGCAGGGCGGCCGCGAGCCCGAGCAGGAATTGCAGTCCGACAACGCCAGTGATCCAGATGAAGGATTGGCCCAGCGAGATCCAGAAAACCTCGTCTCGCGCGATCCTGGAGAAATTGCCCAGTCCGACGAAGCGGGCGTTGTCGGGATCGTAGAGCAGGTAGTCCTGCAGGCTGAGCCAGGCCGTCTGCGCGACGGGAATCAGGACGACGCCCGCCGTGACCAGGATCGCCGGCAGCAGGAACCAGAAGGGCGTCAGGCTGCGGCCGAGAGGCTGCCTGTGCGCGAGGGTGAGCGACGTCACGTTTCAAACCTGTCGAAGCGAGGGCTGGAGGCGGCAGCCGGATGCCCGTCTGCCGCCAATCCCGTCAGCCGTGAAAATGCTGCTCGATCGCACGCATCATCTCGTCAGGCTGGATCTGGCCGAGCAGCGCCCTTTGCATGTTGGCCGGCCAGATCCGGGCGATGAAATCCGGTGTCTTGGGCGAATCCGGCAACGAGGCCGCAAACGGCAGCGAGGCCGCGCTCGCATCGACGAAGCGCTTGGGATGCAGCGTCCAGTCCTTCGCCGCCGACGTCGCGATCGGCAACTGCCCGGTGAACTTGTTCAGCACGACGTTGTTCTCGGCCGTGGAGAGGAAGGCGCACCATTTGAAGGCCGCCTCCCTGGCCTTGCTGGCAGCGAAGACGGCGTTGGACTCGTCGCCGAAATAGGTCCAGCCCTTGCCGTCCGGGCCTCGCGGGACCKGCACAGCCGAAACCTTGTCGCCGAGCACGCCGACGATCTCGTTGGCCGAGCCGACATGATGGATGGTCATGGCGGTCCGGCCAGCCTTGAAGGTATCGACGATCTGCCGGAAGCTGTCGGTCGGTGCCGAGGCCGGCACCACCTTGTCCTTGACGGTGAGATCCACGAACCAGCGGTTGGCTGCGAGCGCCTTGTCGCTGACCATTCCGCCCTTCTCGAAACTGGCGCCGCCGCCGAGCACGAACGGCCCCCAGTGGTCGAAGCCACCAGCGCCGCCACGCAAGCCGAAGCCCGAGACATCGCCCTTCGTGAGAGCCTTGGCCGCCGCACGGAATTCATCGAAGGTTGCCGGCGGTTTCAGCCCCGCCTGCTCGAACAGGTCCTGCCGATAATAGAGATAGAGCACGACATATTGCAGAGGCAGGTAATATTGCTTGCCGTCGGCGCCCMTGTTGATCTTCCAGATGTTGTCCGCAATGTCGCTGCGCCCGGCCCAGCCGGCGATCAGGTCATCGATCGGGGAGAGCGCCTTCATCTGCTGGAAGCGCGCAGCCCAGGACAACCGCACCATCGCGCAGTCGGGTCCGTTGCCGGCGACGAGGGCGGCGAAGAGCCGGGTCTGGTAGTCGTTACCACCGCCCCACGGGATGCTCTCGGCCTGGACCTTGATGCCGGGATTCGCTGCCTCGAACTTGGCGATGAGTTCAGCCGGCGAATGCTGCGGGTTGTCGAAATGGTACCACCAGCGCACCGTTGTGGTGGCTTGGGCGATGGCGGGGCGGGCGAGGGGGCTGGCGAGAGCGCCGGCGCCCGCTAATTTGATGAAAGTCCTGCGTTCCATGGTTGGCTTCCTCCGGTTTTTTTATCGTTGAGGTGGTTGGCAATGTGGCGGCCGCCAGCGGTGATCATGTCGGCAGCGGCAGCGAGTTCCCTGCTCATGCGCAGGCAGCCATGCACGACGCCGGGAACGTGATCGAAACGGAAGGGCACGCCGGCCTCGCCCAGGCGCTGGGCCAGCCGGATGGTGTCGTCGCGCAGCGGATCGAGCCCCGCGGCGGAGAGATAGAGCGGCGGCAGGCCGGCAAGCGCAGCCCGGCCAGGCGCCGCGAGACTCAGCGTCTCGTCCGGCTCGGCACCGAGGAAATTGTTCCAGTACCAGCGCATGTTCGCGCTGGTGAGCAGGTAGTCGCCGCCACCGAAGGCCGCATGGCTCGCCGTCGAGAAGTCGGGTTCGTAGCAGCCGTAGAACAGCGCGGCAGCCGATAGCGGCGGCAAGCCCTCATCGCGCCGGCGCAGCAGTGCTGCCAGCGCCAGATTGGCGCCGGCGGAATCGCCCGCGATCGCGATCCGCTCCGCCGGTATGGGCGTGCCCAGGCCGCCACGCTCGACGAAGGCGACGCTGGCCAGGAGATCGTCGAGCGGCGCCGGGAACGGGTGTTCCGGAGCGAGCCTGTAATCGACGCCCAGCACGGCGCAGCCCCCTGCCACCGCGAGATTGCGCATCGTTCCGTCATGGGTCTCGATCGAACCGAAGGTCCAGCCGCCGCCATGCGCATAGACGATGACGGACTCTGCCTGCGCGCCTTCAGGTCGGTAAAGCCGCGCACGCATCGCGCCGGCATCCGTGGGAATGACCAGATCGCTCGCCGGGATGGCCGGAGCGCCATCGCTCCACGGCAATGTTGCGGCATCGACCGTTGCACGTGCTTCGGCAATGGGTGCGGAGCGGAAATCGAAGGCGGGGCCGGCGCGGAGCAGTTCCAGAAGCACCTGCATCTGCGGATCGATCCAGGTCGTCATTCGCGGGCTCTTCATTAGGCAGTTCCGTCACGCAGGACGATCGTGTCGATATGCTCCGCCATGGCCGATGACAGGCCTTCCCCATCGCGGGCCTCGAGCAAGGCGAGCAGCAAGCGGTGGCGTGTCGCGGTCTCGGTCAGCGGGCGGCGATGCCCCGGTGCCCAGAGCTTCGAGCGGTGCGAATGCAGGGTGCAGCGGGTCAGGATCTGCTCGAGCGCGTCCAGTCCCGACAGGCGGAAGATCGTCAGGTGGAAAGCCATGTCGAGGATGATCAGGGCATATTCGTCGCCGGCTGCGGCGACGGCATCCATGTCGGCCTGTATGGCGTATAGCCGCTCCAGGCTGTCGCGCTCGACATGATGCACCGCCCGCAAGGCGCCACGGATCTCGACCCGGCGGCGCAGAGCCAGAATTTCCTCCGCCTCCTCCGGATCAAGCCTGGTCACCATCGTGCCGCGATGCCCGGAGCGGGTCACGAGCCCGTCCTCCTGCAGGCGCAGGAGCGCCTCGCGGATCGTGCCCTGGCTGCAACCATGCTCGCGCGCCATGCCGAGCTCGGTGAGAGCGCTCTCGGGACGCAACTCATTCAGCATGATCTGCCGCTTCAGTGACTCGTAGACGACGTCACGGGGCCTTCGAATCTGGTTCGGAATAAGCACATTCATCAATATCGATAATGATATCGATATTCGACATGTCAAGTCAGTTTGCGAGGGCTTGCTCGGACCTCGATCCCACGGCGCACTGTTGCAGCGGCGGTCAGGGGATGTATCGGCCTCGACGAAAACGACTCAGACCAGCGCTGGACAGCCGCAGGTAGTCCAATCGTCGGTGGCGGTGGACAAAGCGGCGCGTCCAGGCGCTCATTCTCGACGCTTGCCAATAATGAATTCCGCCTGCTTCGGCGCCAGCATTGCTAGCGGATACTCAAACTCAGAGGGCTGACTTGGGAGAACCAAGCGCGAGATGCCCAGAGACAGAAAGGGCGAGCAGCAGGGAGGATATGTGTTGCGAATGCTTGAGAATTCCATCGTGTAGCCGATCCAAGATCTCCCGCACGGGCATAAGATGAACGCTCATCCCCTCTTCGCTGGCGTCCAGTTTCCGGCTCCCCGTCAACTCTGCCCCCATAGCAAGATAGACGTGGACCCTGTTCGGTTGGGTGGCTGGGTTGGCGAAGAGCGAAGAAACGAGGCGCAACTCCGTCGCGCGATAGCCGGTCTCCTCCTCGAGTTCACGTGCAGCTGATCGCCCCGGGTCGAGATCACCTTCGTCCATCGTCCCTCCTGGCAGCTCCAGGAAAGTATCCGCCGCGCCGTGCCTGTACTGGCGGACCAAAACAATCTCGTCGCAGGGCGTGATCGCGACCGTTTGAACCCAATCGGGATAAGTAAGTACGTAGTAGGGCGAGACCCTGTGCCCTGTCGGCGTCAGGCACTCATCCGCCCTGACGTCAATCCAGCGATCTTTCAGCAATGTCCTGGAAGAGAGGGTACGCCATTTCATGTCCATAGTTTTAGCTATACCCAGCACGCCATGGCGCGCCAAGGCGGCGGTGTCGCCCGCAGTGACCCTCAATGCGATCGTCACATTAGAATCGAGGCGGCGAGAGCTAGCCGCTCAATCGCGGCCTCAACACCGCGCCGACATCTTGTCCGGAACCACCCGCGTGCCTGGCAGCGGGATCTGAACCTGATACGGGCGTGATCTCGCCATTGCCTGAGTGAATGGACCTGCAGAGCCCACGGCAGCGGCAAATCGACACCACCATATGCTTGGCCCCCGCCGAGGCGGAACGAAATGCGGTCAATCCGCTTTATCTATCTGATATAGTGGAGTTTTTGGTGAGCGGGGAGGGGATCGAACCCTCGACCACATGATTAAAAGTCACGTGCTCTACCACTGAGCTACCCGCCCTCACAGGGCGCTGACATACGGACGCCCCGCCCGCCGGTCAACATCGTTCGCACACTCCCGTCATTGTTCGATGGCTTTGAGATGTGGCAGAAGCGCTCCGGAGGATCCGCATGACCGATTTGCCCACCCTGTCCGAGATCAAGGCCGCCAAGGCTCTTGTGGACACTGTCTTCCCGGGAACGCCGCAATATGCCTGGCCGCTGCTGCAGCAGCGTCACGGCTTCGAAATCGTGGTGAAGCACGAAAATCACACGCCGATCGGGGCTTTCAAGCTGCGCGGCGGCATCGTCTATCTCGACCGACTGAAGCGCGAGCGCCCGCATGTGAAGGGCGTCGTCTCGGCGACACGCGGCAATCACGGCCAGAGCATCGCGATGGCGGCAAGCGGAGTCGGGCTGCCTTCGGTGATCGTCGTGCCGCTCGGCAATGCTGTGGAAAAGAACGCCGCCATGAAGGCGCTCGGAGCCGAGCTGATCGAAACCGGCCGGGATTTCGACGAGGCCCGGGCCGCGGCTCAGCAAATCGCCCGCGAGCGCAGCTATGAGATGGTGCCGTCCTTCCATCGCGATCTCGTCTGCGGTGTCGCAACCTATGCGCTCGAGCTTTTCACTGCGCGGCCGAATCTGACGCGCGTCTATGTCGGGATCGGACTTGGCTCCGGCATCTGCGGCCTGATTGCCGCGCGCGATGCGCTCGGCCTCAAGACCGAGATCATCGGCGTCGTCTCGGAGATCGCCGATTCCTACGCCCGCTCGGTCGAGGCGAAACAGGTGGTCGCGGTCGAGGATGCTCCGAGCTTTGCTGACGGCATTGCGGTCCGGGTGCCCGATGCCGGTGCGCTCACGATCATCCTGAAGGGCGCGGCGCGGATCGTGCGCGTCAGCGAAGATGCGATCGCCGAGGCGATCCGGAGCTATTATCTCGACACCCATAATCTCGCGGAAGGGGCCGGGGCTGCGCCGCTGGCGGCAGCAGCAGCCGAGTTCGAACTCAACCAGGGCGCCTCGGTTGGCGTCGTCCTTGGGGGCGGCAATATCGACATGCCGGTCTTCCGCAAGGTTCTTGCCKGGGAAACCCCTCGCATTGGCTAGTTCGAAAGCTGCCGACGCAGCGGGTTGGAAGTGCTGGTCGCTGGCATTTCTCAGCGCGGCGCTCGCCCTGGTCCTGCTTGTCTTCGGCTTCATCGCGGTGATGGATCCGTTCGGTTCGCGCCTTGCCACCGGACAGGCGGCGCGCCCGCTGATGGATCTCAACCAGCGCTACATGTACCCGCAGCTCGTCCGCTCGGGCGCGTTCGATTCTGCCATCTTCGGGACATCGACGATGCGGCTGCTCGACCCTGCGGTCCTGTCGCAAGGCCTCGATGTCCGCATGGCCAATCTCGCCATGAACGCTGCCACCCCTTGGGAGCAGGTCCAGATGGCGGAGTTGTTCGCGCGCAAAACGGCTACGCCCAAGGCTGTAATCTGGGGCATCGACACGACATGGTGCGATCCCGATGCGACCGAACCAGGTAAACGCCTGACGCCGCGCCCATTTCCGCCCTGGCTCTATGACGACGCCCGCTGGAATGACTGGCCGAAGCTGATCAACCTGACCACGCTGGAAATCGCGGGCCGCCTTCTGGCGCATAGGCTCGGATATCTGCCTGAGCGGATCCGCCGCGACGGCTACGAAGTGTTCACGCCACCAGAACAGACGTATGATCTGGCGCGGGCTCGCTCTCACTTGTTCCACGACTTTGGCGGCGTTGCTCCAGACCTGGCTCCGATCGTGCCGGCGACGAAGGTGGACGCGACGGAACGGGAAAGCTGGCGCTTTCCCGCGCTGGGCTGGCTCGACACGGCCCTGGCAGCACTTCCGGGGCAGACGAAAAAGCTGATCGTTCTTCCGCCGGCTCATCTCACGGCACTGCCGCGTGAGGGCTCGGCAGGCTGGCAGCGCTACGCCGCCTGCAAGGAGGCGCTCCGAACCCTCGCCGCGCGGCGCGGCGCCGTCATCGCCGATTTCGCTCATCGCTCGATGGTCACGCAGCAGGATAGCAATTACTGGGATCCGCTGCATTTCCGGCTGCCGATCGCGCGGCGTGTCGAGGCTGACCTGACAGCGATCGCGCGCGACGCCCAGGTGAGTTMGGACGGCTTCGTGCAGGTCTCCCGGCCCTGATCGTTAACCCGGCATAAACCACGCAAGGCTAGCCTGCCGGCATGGTCGTCCGCCGTGGTCTCAGATCCTTTTTCATCACGCTCGCGCTCTATCTCGTATCGAGTGGAGCGGTCGGCTACTTCATGTTCCATGCCCAGCATGGCTCGCGCGGGCTCGAGGCCCGCGGCGGCCTGCAGGAATCGCTGCGGGTCATGGAGGATGAGCTCAAGGAGCTCACCACCGAGCGCAAGAGCTGGGAGCAACGCCTCGCCCTGATGCGCGACGAAGCCGTCGATCGCGATCTGCTGGAAGAGCGCGCGCGCGCGTCGCTCGGCCGGATCCATCGGAACGATGTCATCATCATGGGGCGCTGAGGAGCGGGAAAAGCCGCAGAATAGTTCCGGTTACATCGATTAACTGAATTCCAGTTAATACATGAAATCTTAGAAATATCAGCGACATAACTCATGCTGCATTGCGAGATACCTCCCTCGCCAAGGGGTATGTGATCCTCTACAACCAAGGTCGAATGATCTTGGAGGATCGCCGATGGCCGTTGCCGCGCGCAAGACGAAAGCTCCCGCTCAAGCCAAAACCGCGACCAAGGGCGCGGCAAAGGCCAGTTCAGCCAAGACAACTGCGGAGAAGGGGGCGGCCAAAGCGTTGAGCAACATGCCCGCCTTCACAAGGGAAGAAGACCTTCACGCCTATTACGAGATGCTGCTGATCCGCCGCTTCGAGGAGAAGGCCGGGCAGATGTACGGCATGGGCCTGATCGGTGGCTTCTGCCACCTCTATATCGGCCAGGAAGCCGTCGTCATCGGCATGCAGATGGCCTCGAAGGACGGCGATCAGGTCATCACCGGCTATCGCGATCACGGTCACATGCTTGCGACCGGAATGGAATCACGCGGCGTGATGGCCGAGCTGACCGGGCGCCGCGGAGGCTACTCCAAGGGCAAGGGCGGCTCGATGCACATGTTCTCCCGCGAGAAGAACTTCTACGGCGGGCACGGCATCGTCGGCGCGCAGGTATCGCTCGGTGCAGGCCTCGGTTTCGCCAACTGGTACCGGGAGGACGGCCGGGTCTCGATGACCTATTTCGGCGACGGCGCGGCCAATCAGGGCCAGGTCTATGAAAGCTTCAACATGGCCCAGCTCTGGAAGCTGCCGGTCGTGTTCGTGATCGAGAACAACCGCTACGCCATGGGCACTTCGGTCAACCGCGCTTCGGCGCAGACCGATTTCTCCAAGCGCGGCCTGTCCTTCTCCATTCCCGGCGAGCAGGTCGACGGCATGGATGTCCGCGCCGTGCGCGCTGCCGGCGAGCGTGCCATCGCGCATGCCCGCTCGGGCAAGGGTCCCTACATTCTCGAGATGCAGACCTATCGCTATCGCGGTCACTCGATGTCTGATCCGGCAAAGTACCGCTCCAAGGACGAAGTCCAGCGGATGCGCGAGGAGCATGATCCGATCGAGCAGGTGAGGGGGCGCCTCACCCGCGATTTCAAGATCGCCGAAGACGAGCTCAAGGCGATCGACGCCAAGATCCGCGAGATCGTCAACGACGCGGCCGAATTCGCAACGCATGATCCGGAGCCCGATGTCTCGGAGCTCTTCACCGATATTACGCTGGAGCACGCCCGGGCCTGAGGCCCGGACCGCGCCTAAGTCTCTGCCGGCCTTGCCGGCATCTCCTGATCCCGCGTCCTTTCAAATTCCGGGTGTGTTCATGCCGATTGATATCCTTATGCCCGCGCTTTCGCCCACCATGGAGGAGGGCAAGCTCGCCAAATGGCTCAAGGCCGAGGGGGATGCCATCAAGGCAGGCGACATCCTGGCCGAGATCGAAACCGACAAGGCGACCATGGAAGTCGAAGCGGTCGACGAAGGCATCCTTGCCAAGATCCTGGTTGCCGACGGCACCGAGAACGTCGCGGTCAATACGCCGATCGGCGTGATCGCAGCCGATGGTGAGGATGTGAAGGCGGCAGCCTCAGGCGGCGCCAAGCCGGCGGCGGTTGCCGAGAAGCCGGCCGAGCCCGAGGCCAAGGCGGAGAAGGCCTCGGCCGAAGCGCCTGCGGCCGCCGCCACGCCGAGCGTACCTGCTCAGGCGAAGTCCTATGACGCGTCGAGCGAGTTCCCCGCGGGTGCGGAGGTCGTCACCATGACGGTCCGCGAGGCGCTGCGCGATGCCATGGCTGAGGAGATGCGTCGGGATGGCGATGTCTTCGTCATGGGCGAAKAGGTCGCCGAGTATCAGGGCGCCTACAAGGTCACGCAGGGCCTGCTCCAGGAATTCGGCCCCAAGCGCGTCATCGACACCCCGATCACCGAGCACGGCTTCGCCGGTATCGGCGTTGGTGCGGCGCTGACCGGCCTGAGGCCGATCGTCGAGTTCATGACCTTCAATTTCGCCATGCAGGCGATCGACCAGATCATCAACTCGGCGGCCAAGACGCTCTACATGTCCGGCGGCCAGATGGGCTGCCCGATCGTCTTCCGCGGACCCAACGGTGCTGCCGCCCGCGTCGCCGCCCAGCACAGCCATGACTACGCCGCCTGGTACTCGAATGTGCCCGGCCTCAAGGTGGTGATGCCTTACAGCGCCTCGGACGCGAAGGGCCTGCTGAAGAGCGCGATCCGCGATCCGAACCCGATCATCTTCCTTGAGAACGAGATTCTCTACGGGCGTACCTTCGAGGTTCCGAAGGGCGACGACTTCCTGATCCCGATCGGCAAGGCCAAGGTCGTGCGTCCGGGCACGGATGTCACCATCGTCTCCTTCGGCATCGGCATGACCTATGCGCTCGGCGCCGCCGAAGCCCTGGCCAAGGAAGGCATCGAGGCCGAAGTCATCGACCTGCGCACCATCCGGCCGATGGATATCGAGACGGTCATTGCCTCCGTGCAGAAGACCAACCGCTGCGTCGCAGTCGAGGAAGGCTTCCCGCAGTCCGGCGTCACCGCCGAAATCGGCATGCGCATCATGGAAGCGGCCTTCGATTATCTCGACGCGCCGGTCGCCCGCGTCACCGGCAAGGACGTGCCGATGCCGTATGCGCATAATCTCGAGAAGCTCGCCCTGCCGAATGTCGGCGAGGTCATCGCGGCGGCGAAGGCCGTCTGCTACAGGGCCTGATGCCGTGGCGCTGACCGTCCCTGCCATGATCGCAGCGGTCGGCCTCGCAGCTGCCGGGGCCTCTGGAGCGGTCGCGTATTTCAAACCTCGGGAGCGGCTTCGGCCGCGCCCGCTGGCTCCGCCGCATCTAGCGGGCGCCCGCCTGCGCCTGCACCGCCTCGATCTCTGCGCCTACCTGCTGGCGGCGGGCGGCGTGCTGACGCTGATCCCGGAGGCAGTCCAGACCTTCGCTCCCGAGCTGATGTTCGGGAGGACGCTGGCCGGCACCGCCCTGGAACATCTCGACTATATCGCCTTCGTTTTCGTGTCCCTCAGCTTCGGCATGGGCCTGACACGCCGCCTGCTGCTCATCCAATTGGAAAAAGCGAGCCTCCAGCCATGCCCGTAAACATCCTGATGCCCGCTCTCTCGCCGACCATGGAGAAGGGCAATCTCGCCAAGTGGCTCAAGAAGGAAGGAGACGCCATCAAGTCCGGCGACATCCTTGCCGAGATCGAGACCGACAAGGCGACGATGGAGGTCGAAGCCGTCGACGAGGGCATCCTGGCCAAGATCGTGGTGCCGGAAGGCACGGCCGATGTCGCGGTCAACGAAATCATCGGCGTGATCGCCGGCGAGGGCGAGGACGCCAAGAGCGTATCGGCCCCCAGCACCGCGCCCGCCAAGAGCGAGACTGCGCCGAAGGTCGAGGCCAAGGCAGCAGCGGCAGCTCCCGCAGCTGCCCCGGTTGTGGCTGGGCAGCCCGCTGCGCATGCTGCCGACGGCAGCCGCCCCTTCGCCTCTCCGCTGGCGCGTCGCCTCGCCAGGGATGCCGGGCTCGATCTTGCAAAGGTCCAGGGCTCGGGCCCGCACGGACGGATCGTCGAGCGCGATATCGAGACGGCGAAGGCCGGCGGCGCCGCCAAGGCCGCGCCGGCAGCCGCTCCTGCGGCAGCCACGCCCAAGCCGGCGGGTGCCCCGCTCGCGGCCGGCCCCTCCGACGAGGCGGTCAAGAAGCTGTTCGAGCCAGGCTCCTATGAGGAGATTCCGCATGACGGCATGCGCAAGACCATCGCGCGCCGCCTGACCGAAGCGAAGCAGACGATCCCGCATTTCTACGTGACGGTCGATTGTGAGCTCGACGCGCTGCTGAAGCTGCGCGCAGAACTCAATGCTGCGGCACCCGAGAAGGACGGCAAGCCGGCTTACAAGCTTTCGGTCAACGACATGGTGATCAAGGCTCTCGCCCTGGCGCTGCGCGCCGTGCCGGATGCCAATGTCAGCTGGACCGACGGTGCCATGCTCAAGCACAAGCATGCCGATGTCGGCGTCGCGGTATCGATCCCGGGCGGCCTGATTACGCCGATCATCCGCGACGCCTGCCACAAGCCGCTGAGCCAGATCTCGAACGAGATGAAGGACATGGCGGCGCGTGCCAAGACCCGCAAGCTCAAGCCCGAGGAATACCAGGGCGGCACGTCGGCGGTCTCCAATCTCGGCATGTTCGGCGTCAAGGATTTCGCCGCGGTGATCAACCCGCCGCATGCGACGATCCTTGCGGTCGGCGCCGGTGAGCAGCGCGCCGTGGTCAAGAACGGTGCGCTGGCGATTGCGACCATCATGTCGGTGACGCTCTCGACCGACCACCGCGCGGTCGATGGCGCGCTCGGGGCGGAACTGCTGCAGGCCTTCAAAGGCTATGTGGAGAAGCCGATAGCGATGCTGGTGTGATGGGCGTTTAGACGTCGCAAGAGTCGGATTGGCCTGCACGACGATCGGTTGAGGGGACAAATGGGCGCAAGCCACAGAGACAGGCGGTTGGGAAGGTATTCGCTGATCGCCTCAGTTCTTCCCCTGTTGCTTACTGCCTGTCAGACCCCTCATTCGGCAGCGACCTCGCCAGCGAAAGAGGTCAACGCGAGCCATCCGCCTGTGGTTGAGTTCGGACCAGCGGTCGCGCGCGAATATCGCAGGCCGAGGGCACTGTTCGCGCCGCGGCCCGTGCTGACCCAAGCGGACTACACCTCGCGCAACACGCAACCCAAGGCAGCCTCGGGAACGGCAGCGTTCCCCCGAGCCTATGCCGCCCCGGAGGTGAGCGCGTCGTTCTTCGCCGACAGAACGATCGTTAGCCATAGCCCTCAGCACGGCACTCAGGTCGAGTATATCGCACCAAACGGCACGACCTTTCTTTGGTATCCCGGAAACGATGTGATCCTGCGCGGGACCTTCAACGTGCTTTGGGAAAACGCCTCGGCTGAGATCGACGATCCTCAGGAAGGGCGTTACCGCGGCCAGATCAACCTCAACTATGTCTGCTTCCGCTATGCTGCGAATTCCTACAATCCCGTGACGGGGCATCGCGGTAGCGGGTTTGAATGCGGCAGCTACGCGAAACAGCGTGAAGCATTGAGGGAGACCCGCAAGGGCGACGTCTTTGGCCTCGCCGCGCGCACCAAGGCCCCATTCCTGCTTGGGCGGGAGCCACAATCCATCGCTGCCTTGCAGAAGCTGGGGGCAGCGAAACAGCAATGGTAGCCGATCGAGCTTGGCGTCTGCACCGCGCGGCGCGACGGGTTTCGATTTAGAACAAGGGTTAGGGACATGTCCGACTACGACGTCATCATCATCGGCTCCGGCCCCGGCGGTTACATCGCAGCGATCCGCTCGGCGCAGCTTGGCTTCAAGACGGCGATCGTCGAGCGCGAACACCTTGCCGGCATCTGCTCGAACTGGGGCTGCATCCCGACCAAGGCCTTGCTGCGCTCGGCCGAGATTCTGCATTACGGCCAGCATGCCAAGGACTATGGGCTGACGCTCGAGGGCTCCTTCAAGGCCGATCTTGCMGCCATCGTTCAACGCTCGCGCGGCATCGCCGCCCGCATGAACAATGGCGTCCAGTTCCTGATGAAGAAGAACAAGGTCGACGTCATCTGGGGCGAGGCCAAGCTGACCAAGCCCGGCACGATCGTGGTCGGCAAGACGGCGAAGCCTGCCATGCAGCCGCAGGTTCCACCGCCGAAGAATGCCAAGGGCGAGGGCAGCTACACCGCCGACCACATCATTGTCGCGACGGGCGCACGCCCGCGTGCTCTTCCCGGTCTCGAGCCGGATGGCAAGCTGATCTGGACCTATTTCGAGGCGATGGTCCCGCAGAAGATGCCGAAATCGCTGCTGGTGATGGGCTCGGGCGCGATCGGTATCGAGTTCGCCTCATTCTACCGCACCATGGGCGTCGAGGTGACGGTGGTCGAGGTGCTGCCGCAGGTCGTGCCGGTCGAGGATGCCGAGATCGGCGCCTTCGCCCGCAAGGCCTTCGAGAAGCATGGCATGAAGATCATCACCAGCGCCAAGGTGACCAAGGTCGAGAAATCGGCGGATTCGATCACGGCCCATATCGAGGACGACAAGGGCGCCAAGCAGACGATTCAAGCCGATCGCATGATCTCCGCCGTCGGCGTCGTTGCCAATGTCGAGAATCTCGGTCTGGAAACGCTCGGGGTGAAGACCGATCGCGGCTTCATCGCCATCGACGAGTTCTGCCGGACCAATGTGAAGGGCATCTACGCGATCGGCGACGTCGCGGGGCCGCCGATGCTGGCGCATAAGGCCGAGCACGAGGCAGTGATCTGCGTCGAGGCGATCAAGGGCCTTCATCCGCACCCGATGGACAAGAACATGATCCCGGGCTGCACCTATTGCCACCCGCAGATCGCCAGCGTCGGCCTGACCGAGGCCAAGGCCAAGGCGGCAGGGCACGAGCTCAAGGTCGGCCGGTTCAACTTCGTTGCCAACGGCAAGGCGGTCGCGCTCGGCGAGGATAGCGGCCTGGTCAAGACGATCTTCGATGCCAAGACCGGCAAGCTGCTCGGCGCGCATATGGTCGGGGCGGAAGTGACCGAGCTGATCCAGGGCTTCGTCGTCGCCATGAACCTCGAGACGACCGAGGAAGAGCTGATGCACACCATCTTCCCGCATCCGACGCTGTCGGAGACGATGAAGGAAAGCGTGCTCGACGCCTATGGGAAGGTGCTGAACGCGTAGAGATGCTGAACCGGGCGCCCTCCGCGCCAGGTTCCGTGATGGCAGACTGACACACGAGAGCTGGAGACCACCATGGATCTGCGTTCGATTATCGTCGCCATCATCATCGGTCTCGTCGCCGGCTGGCTCGCCAGTATCGTCGTCGGTGGTGGTGGGCTTGTCCGCTACATCATCACCGGCCTGATCGGCGCCTTCGTCGGCAGCTTTCTGCTCTCGGCGATTGGCGTGAATCTCGGCATCGGCAACCCGCTGGTCTCGCAGATCATCACGGCGACGATCGGCGCCATCGTCGTGGTGCTGCTGGCGCGTCTGATCGCCTGACATTTCCCGGTCTGGAAACTCGCGCTGTGCGAGGGCATATCCCAGCGATGACGACACGCCCGCGCACGCGCAAATCCCGTGGTCACGACCGCGTCATCCCCGATGACAAGGTCGAGGTCCTGCCTCCTGGTCGCGGCCTGCCATTGGATTGGCGGGCGCTCGCGCCGACGATCCTGCTCGGGACCGTGACGGGCTTCGTCGCCAGCCTCGTGGTGGGCGGTGGCGGGCTGATCCGTCACGCCGTTGTCGGAGTGCTCGGCATGCTGGTCGGGCAGGGGCTGGTGCGGATCACCGGCTGGCGGGTGCGGACCGGACACGCCTTTCTCGACGAGGCGGCAATGGCGGTGCTCGGCGCGATCCTCGTGGTGCTGCTGGCCAGGTTCATCGCATGACGACCGGTGCAGGCCGTCCCCGGCCTGTCCGACGGATTCATCCTGCAGGCTGACGAAAGGGACGACGGATCATGGATAGCCCCATCTACGCCGCACTCGGCACGCCCGGCTACGGCTTCTTCGCGACACTGCTGATCGGCCTGCTCGCCGGCTGGATCGCGGAGCGCATCACGTCGTCCGATCACGGCCTCTTCACCAACATGCTGGTGGGCGTGGCAGGCTCCTTCGTCGGCAGCCGCCTGGCCGAGCTGCTCGACATCCCGATCCACGGCTTCCCTCGCACCCTGGTCGCGGCCATCGCGGGCGCCTGCGTGGTGATCGTGATCTGGAACGCGTTGCGGAAACCTGCAGCCTGACGCGACCTCCGGTCAGGTTGCCGCCGKGCCTGATGCAGATTAGCTAGAGCAAATTGGCGCCTCTTGCAGGCGCCGGGTGACTGGAAACGACATGGCTCTCGTTCTCGATCTTCTGAACCGCGACCCGCGGCCCAATGTCGGCAATCCCAAGGCGGATGCCAAACCTGCGGCCGAGTTGCGCCATCCCGAGAAGCAGAAGCGCCCGGAGAATCCCGTCCTTCGCAAGCCGGACTGGATCAGGGTGAAGGCGCCCGGCTCACCGAAATGGGCAGAAACGCAGAAGATCGTGAAGGAGAACAAGCTCGTCACGGTCTGCGAAGAAGCGGGCTGCCCGAATATCGGCGAGTGCTGGGAGAAGAAGCACGCCACCTTCATGATCATGGGTGACACCTGCACGCGGGCCTGCGCCTTCTGCAACGTCAAGACAGGCGTGCCCCAGCCGCTCGACCAGGAGGAGCCGCGCAAGGTCGCCGAAGCCGTGGCCAAGCTCGGCCTCGAGCATGTCGTCATCACCTCGGTCGACCGCGATGATCTCGATGACGGTGGTGCGGAGCATTTCGCCCGCGTGATCCGCGCGATCCGCGAGGCTTCGCCCGGCACGACGATCGAAATCCTGACGCCGGATTTCCTGCGCAAGCCCGGCGCGCTCGAAGTGGTGGTCGCGGCCAAGCCGGACGTGTTCAACCACAATCTCGAAACGGTGCCCGGCAAGTACCTGAAGGTGCGCCCCGGCGCGCGCTACTTCCATTCGCTGCACCTGCTGCAGCGTGTGAAGGAACTCGACCCCACCATCTTCACCAAGTCCGGCATCATGGTCGGTCTCGGCGAGGAGCGGAACGAGATCCTTCAGCTGATGGACGACCTGCGCTCGGCCGACGTCGATTTCATGACCATCGGCCAGTACCTCGCGCCCTCGCGCAAACATCACGCGGTGATCCGCTTCGTCACGCCCGACGAATTCAAGGGTTTCGAGGCGATCGCCTATGTGAAGGGCTTCCTGATGGTGTCCTCGACGCCGCTGACGCGGTCCTCGCATCACGCGGGTGAGGATTTCGCGCGGTTGAGGGACGCCCGCGCAGCCAAGCTCGGCGGTTGAGCGCGTAGCATCTCATGCCGATGTTCAACAGCACCCGCCGGGTGAAGCACTCGCCGGAGCGGATGTTCGCGCTCGTGGCGGATGTCGAGAAATACCCCCAGTTCCTGCCGCTTTGCGAAGGCTTGGTGGTACGACGCCGGACGCCGCGCGAAGGCGGCGGCGAGGTGCTGATGGCCGACATGACGGTCGGCTACAAGGCGATCCGCGAGACCTTCACCAGTCGCGTCACGCTTGATCCTGCCAACCTGAAGATCCTTGTCGAGTATGTCGACGGCCCGTTCCGGCATCTCGAGAACCGCTGGAGCTTCAAGGCGATGGAAGGAGGCTGCGAGATCGCCTTCTTCATCTCCTATGAGTTCGCCAGCCGCATGCTCAGCCTGCTGATGGGTACGATGTTCGACAAGGCCTTTCGCAAGTTCGCCGAGGCTTTCGAGAGGCGGGCCGACCTGGTCTATGGCCGTGCCCGGACCACGGTCACCGATGGCTCAGCGCCGCCTGCTTGAGCATCTCGAGCGCCTCGATGACCGAGAGGCGGCGGATTTCGTCTCTCCCCTGATCGCCGAAGCGCTTTTCCCGATGCGTGGTCAACGCGGTTGACGCGCAGCCGAAATGGACGAGCCCGACGGGTTTGGCGGCGCTGCCTCCGCCCGGCCCGGCAACGCCGGTGACCGCKACGGAGAGATCGGCCTTGAGCACCGCGCGGCCGCCCTCCGCCATGGCGCGGGCAACCGGCTCGCTGACCGCACCGTAGCTGTCGATCAGCGTCGCACTCACGCCTGCCAATGCAGTCTTGGCGGCGTTCGAATAGGTCACCAGCCCGCCATTGACGACGTCCGACGAGCCCGGGATTGCGGTCAGTGCGCCCGAGACGAGCCCACCTGTGCAGGACTCGACCGTCGCGACGCTCAGTCCACGATCACGGCAGATCGTCAGAACGTCGATGGCCAGTGCGGTGATCTCGGAATCGAACATGGTGGTTGCCCCTACTCGTCGTTGGGCAGGCGCAGCGTGGCTGTTGCCAAGGCCGCCAGCCCTTCGCCGCGACCGGTAAAGCCCATGCGTTCCGATGTCGTCGCCTTGAGCCCAACCTGGTCAAGCCGCACACCCGTGACTTCGGCGATCCGCGCCCGAATCTGCTCGCGATAGGGGCCGACCTTCGGTGCCTCGCAAACGATGCTGAGATCGAGATGGTCGATCACGCCGCCGCGCCCGCTGACGCGCTCGGCGGCAAATGCGAGAAAGCGGTCGGATGAGGCCCCGCGCCATTGCGGATCGCTCGGCGGGAAATGCGTGCCGATATCGCCATCCGCCAGCGCCCCGAGAATGGCATCGGTCAAGGCGTGCAACGCAACGTCGCCGTCGGAATGGGCTCGCACACCGCGCGAGTGCGGAATGCGGACACCACCGAGCCAGACATGATCGCCATCGGTGAAGGCGTGGACATCATAGCCGGTACCGACCCGGGTGGTCAGCTGCCTGCGGAGCCTCTCTTCCGCCAGCACAAAATCCTCGGGATGCGTCAGCTTCACGTTCATGGCCTCTCCAGGGAAGGTCGTGACCGCATGGCCCGCCCATTCGATCAGGGCGGCATCGTCGGTGAGACCGGTGACAGCTGCGGCAGCTGCCGCCTCATGGGCTGCCAGCAACGAGCGGAAGGCAAAGGCCTGGGGCGTCTGCACGCTGACGAGCTGGTCGCGGGGCGGTGTCTCGATGATCTGTCCCTTGCCGTCCACACGCTTGATCGTGTCGGTGACCGGCAGGGCAGGGATAGAAGCCGAACCGCTCTGCGCGGCTTCGATTGCGCGCTCGATCAAGTTTCGGGACGCGAACGGTCTGGCTGCATCATGGACCAGCACGGTTCCATCGAATCCTGATGCTGCCAATGCCCGCAGGCCAAGTCGCACCGAGTCCTGCCGGGTCGCGCCCCCCGTGACCGGGCCGAGCAGCTTGCCGGACGAGAAGCCTGCGACAGCATCGGCATAGCAGGCCTCATCACCGGTCCCGATGACGACCACGACATGGGATATTGCCCGCTCAGCCAGCAATGGAAGCAGGGTTCGCCGCAGGACTGGCAGGCCGGCGAGAAGGCGATATTGCTTTGGCAAGTCTCCGCCGGCACGCAGGCCGCGCCCCGCCGCAACGACGAGGGCCGCCACCGACGGAAGACTTGTCACTGTTTCGGACGACACGGCAAGGCTCCAGCTAGAGCCCGGTTGATAGTCGCCGGTTATGCAATCGCCAAGTGCGGCGCGAAGCGCTGCGACCATCCGTTCCGGGCTGCGTCGATATTGCATTGCAGCATTGGTTCGAAATCCCTTGCGCTGATGCAGCAATGTCCAATAAATAGCCACAATGGATATTGCCTCAAAATCGGGCGACGAACTCTCCGGCATTGCCGGGGTTGCGATCGCCTCCCGAGCCTTTCTGGCGCCGATGTCGGGCGTCACCGACGTCGTGATGCGTCGCATCGCTGCGCGATTCGGTGCGGGGCTCGTCGTCTCAGAAATGGTCGCATCCGACGAATTCGTGCGCGGCAGCGAAGAGGCCCGGTTGCGCGCCGAGGGGGCAGGGGTCTTCCCGCATGTCGTCCAGCTTGCCGGCTGCGATCCGCACTGGCTCGGAGAGGCTGCCCGGCTGGCCGAAGCAACCGGGGCGCAGATCGTCGACATCAATATGGGCTGCCCCGCCAAGCGCGTGACGGGCGGCTGGGCCGGTTCGGCGCTGATGCGCGATCTCGACCATGCGCTTTCGCTTGTCGAGGCGGCGGTCAGTTCCGTGAACATTCCGGTGACGGTGAAAATGCGGCTCGGCTGGGATGACGCGTCCCGCAACGCGCCCGAGCTGGCGCACCGCGCCATATCCGCCGGCGCCGCGATGATCACGGTCCATGGCCGCACCCGGCAGCAATTCTACAAGGGCGTCGCCGACTGGCGTGCGATTCAGGCCGTGCGCGAAACCGGTGATTTCCCGCTCGTTGCCAATGGCGACATTCATGGCGTCGCCGATGCCGAGGCATGCCTTGAGCGCTCGGGCGCGAATTTCGTCATGGTCGGACGCGCGGCTCTGGGGCGGCCCTGGCTTGTCGGCGCGGTGGGCGACGCACTCGCCGGACGCCAGGTGACGGAGTTGAGCGCAGCACAGAAGCATGCGGTCGCGCAGGAACACTACGAGGGCCTGCTGTCCCTGCTCGGCCGCGAGCAGGGCGTGCGTCATGCCCGGAAGCATCTGGCCGCCTATGCCGATGAGGCGGTCGCAACCGGCTGCGCCCCCGACCCCGAACAACGTCGCGCGCTCTTGACCACGGATGATCCTCATCAGGCCCTGCGCGCGCTGGCTGCCTTGTTTTCCACTGAATGCAGCCGCGAGGCAGCCTGAGCGAGGACGATTGCGTATGGCGATGGCGTTTGCCGACGAGGTTGGCGATGAGCGGGATCTGACCTTGCTCGATATGGTGGAAATGCAGGCGCTGAATGTCCTGCCCATGCCGGTGCTCGTCATCGGCGAAGGGCACGGCATTCTTTACGCCAACACGGCGGCTGAAGACTTCTTCCAGTCGAGCGTGGTCGTGCTCAAGCGCCAGCGTCTCGACGATGTGATCGCCTTTGGCTCCCCCGTGCTGTCCCTGGTGGAGGATGTGCAGCGGCGCGGCGCCAGCGTCACCGAGTACCGGCTGGATCTGGGCTCGCCCCGGATCGGCATCGAGCGCATCGTCGATGTTTTTGCCTCGCCCTTGCCCAATCAGAGCGAAGCCGTCGTGCTGATGCTGCAAGAACGAACAATTGCCGAAAAAATGGACAGACAGCTGACGCATCGAGGAGCAGCCCGCTCCATCACCGCCCTCGGCGCGATGCTCGCACACGAGATCAAGAACCCGCTCTCCGGCATTCGTGGTGCGGCGCAGCTTCTTGAAGCCTCGGTGCCTGACAGCGATCGGATGCTGACCCAGCTGATCTGCGACGAGGCCGACCGGATCGTGAAGCTTGTCGAGCGTGTCGAGCTGTTTGGCGATGAACGCCCGAGTGAGCGCGGGCCGGTCAATGTCCATGACGTGCTGGACCATGTGAAACGGCTGGCCCAATCGGGCTTTGCCAGGCACATCCGCTTCAACGAGGTTTACGACCCTTCACTGCCGCCGGTCGCCGGCAACCGCGATCAGCTGGTCCAGGTTCTACTGAACCTGATGAAGAATGCGGCGGAAGCCATTGGTGAACATGCGATTGATGGCGAGATCACACTGACCACGGCCTATCGCCCCGGCATCCGCATGCAGCATGCCGGCTCGGCAAGCCGGATCGCACTACCGCTGGAGATCGGCATCCGCGACAACGGCCCCGGCGTGCCTCACGACCTGCTGCCGCATCTGTTCGATCCCTTCGTCACCACCAAGGCTCAGGGCAGTGGCCTTGGACTTGCACTCGTAGCGAAGGTGATCGGCGACCACGGCGGAATCGTCGAATGCGAGTCTGTGCCGCGGCGCACGACATTCCGGATTCTTCTGCCCCTGCATGAAGCGCGTCCCACACGGAGCGCTTGAGGTTCACAGGATAATTGAATGCCCACCGGTAACATTCTTATCGCCGACGACGACGCCGCGATCCGCACGGTGCTCAACCAGGCCCTCGCGCGGGCCGGGTACGAGGTCCGGACGACAGGACAGGCGGCGACACTCTGGACCTGGGCAGCGCAAGGGCTGGGCGATCTCATCATCACCGATGTGGTGATGCCCGACGGGAACGCCTTCGATCTGCTGCCKCGCATCAAGCGGGTGAGACCTGACCTGCCGATCATCGTGATGAGCGCGCAGAACACCTTCATGACCGCGATCAAGGCGTCCGAGCGCGGCGCTTATGAATATCTGCCGAAGCCCTTCGATCTGAAGGAACTCGTCGCGATCGTCGGGAGAGCCCTCTCGCGGCCGCGCGGCGATGGCGGACGTGCCAATGCCGCGGCCGAGCCCGATGACATTCCGCTGATCGGCCGTTCGCCCGCCATGCAGGACGTCTACCGGGCGCTCGCGAGGCTGATGCCGATCGATCTCACCGTGATGATCAACGGCGAGTCCGGCACAGGCAAGGAGTTGGTTGCCCGCGCGCTCCACGATTACGGCAAGCGCCGCAACGGTCCCTTCGTCGCCATCAACATGGCCGCCATTCCGAAGGACCTGATCGAATCCGAACTGTTCGGCCATGAGAAGGGCGCCTTCACCGGCGCACTCACCCGCTCTTCCGGCCGCTTCGAGCAAGCCGAGGGCGGCACGCTCTTCCTCGACGAAATCGGCGACATGCCGATGGAGGCCCAGACGCGGCTCCTGCGAGTGCTGCAGCAGGGCGAATACACGACGGTCGGTGGACGCACGCCGATCAGGACGAATGTCCGGATCGTGGCGGCGACCAACAAGGATTTGCGTATCTCGATCGCGCAGGGACTGTTCCGCGAGGATCTGTTCTTCCGGCTCAACGTCGTGCCGATCAGGCTGCCGCCGCTGCGCGAGCGGGTCGAAGACATTCCGGATCTCGTTCGGCACTTCTTCTCGCTGGTCGAGAAGGAAGGGTTGCCGCGCAAGCAGATCGATTCGGAAGCGATGGACGTGATGCGGCGCTATCGCTGGCCGGGCAATGTCCGCGAACTGGAAAATCTCGTCCGGCGCCTCGCTGCCCTCTATCCACAGGAGACGATCACCGCACCGATCGTCGAGGCCGAACTGCAGCCGGCCTCCGCAACCTCGAGCTTCGCCCATAGCTCGGGGCCGGAGCGGGCGGAGACCCTGTCCGGTTCGGTCGAGCGTCATCTCGGTCAGTATTTCGGCGGGTTCGGCGACAATATCCCGCCACCCGGCCTCTATCACCGTATCTTGCGCGAGGTCGAACCGCCATTGATCGCCGCTGCGCTTGCCGCAACCCGCGGCAACCAGATCCGCGCAGCCGAGCTGCTCGGGCTCAATCGCAACACCCTGCGCAAGAAGATTCGGGAACTCGACATGCAGGTGGTCCGCTCGCCACGCTGAGCCTTTGTAAGGCGGGGCAGCGGTTTCCTGCCTTTCATATGTCATATTTTGACAACACCGTTGCGGCGGCGCATCAGTGCGCCGAGCCGGGCACCCTTGCGTCCGGCTTTCGCGGAGTTGTTGAGACAGAGTGACCGCCTCCATCAGCGATATCAGGATCACGCCGCGTGGCGAGGATACGCCGCGACGCGTCTCGGGCTGGCTCGGGGCCCTCGTCGTCGTGTTCGCGCTCGTCTCGGCACTGGTGACGTTCCTCGTCCTGTCCGGCGCGACTCCCATCGTGCCGGTGCACGAGGTCGTCATTGGCGTCTTCGTGCTCAACGGCTTCCTGATCCTGCTGCTGCTGATCATCGTCGCATTCGAGACGGCGGTGCTGATCCGGGCAAGGCGTGCCGGGGCTGCGGCCGCCGGGTTGCATGTCCGCATCGTCGGCCTGTTCAGCATCATTGCCGCCTTGCCGGCGGTGCTCGTGGCKGTGATCGCGACCGTTACCATCKAACKCGGCCTCGAGCCCTGGTTCTCGGATCGGATGCGCGATGCCATCTTCAAATCGGTAGAGGTCGCCGACGCCTATGCGGCGGGCCAGTGCCAGTCGCTCGGCCGCGAAATCCGTGTGCTGGCGGACGATCTGACGCGGGCGAAGCCTGCCTTCGATGCCGACCGCAAATGGTTCGAGAACTTCCTGACAGCCCGTGCCACGGCGCTTGGCGTGCCAGTCGCCACGATCATGCGCCCGCCGGCGACGGTCCTCGTCAGGGCGAATATCGATGTGCTGCGCGATGCGCCAAAACCCGATGAAGCCGCGTTCGAGGATGCGCAATCCTCGCCCGAGCCGATCTGCGTGCTGCCCTCGACCGGGCGCATCTTCGGCGCGCTGGTCAAGCTGCCGACCTACGACAACGCTTTCCTCTATGTCGCCCGTGAGGTGAACCCGCTCGCCGTCGAGTTTCCGGCCGTCGCCCGTGGCGCCGCCGTCGAGTATCTCTCGATCGATGCACGCCGGAAGGGCGTGCAGATCGCCTTTGCCTCGATGTATGCCCTGATCGCCGTCATCCTGCTGCTTTCGGCGATCTGGATCGGACTCAGTTTCGCCAACGGGCTCGTGGCGCCGATCCGACGCATGATCCACGCGACCGACCAGGTCTCCAGCGGCAATTTCTATGTCCAGGTCCCGATACGACGATCGGAGGGCGACCTTGCCCATCTCGGTGAAACCTTCAACAAGATGACGGCGGAGCTGCGCCGGCAGCGCGACGGGCTGGTCACGGCCAGCGAAGTTATCGATCGACGACGGCGCTTCACCGAAACGGTCCTGTCGGGTGTATCCTCCGGCGTGCTCGGCCTCGATGCCGACGGCCACATCACCATCATGAACCGCTCTGCGGAGATCCTGCTTGGCGCCGGCGGCCGTTTGCTGGGCGAGCCGATCGGTCAGGTCGCCCCCGAAATCGCAGGATTCGTTGCCGAAGCGCTGCATAATCGGCAGAGACAAAGCTCCGGTCAGATTGCGATCACGCGTGCCGGCCATGACCGCATGGTCAATGTCCGCGCCGTGCGTGAAGGCGAGGGAGCTGGCGCAGGTCTTGTCGTGACGCTGGATGACATAACCGATCTGGTCTCGGCGCAGCGCACGGCGGCTTGGGCCGACGTCGCACGGCGCATTGCCMATGAAATCAAGAATCCGCTGACACCAATCCAGCTCTCGGCCGAGCGCATCCGGCGCAAGTTCGGGCGCGTGATCGTCGACGACAAGGAGATCTTCGAGCAATGCACGGCGACGATCGTGCGCCAAGTCGAGGATATCCGGCGCATGGTCGACGAGTTCTCCTCCTTTGCGCGCATGCCGAAGCCCTCGTTGGAGCGTGAGGACATCGTCGAGACGGTGCGCCAGATCGTCTTCCTGATGCGTGTCGGCAATCCGGAGCTGACGCTGTCGGAGGATCTGCCGGCGGAGCCTGTTCTGGCGCAGTTCGACCGCCGGCTGATGTCCCAGGCGCTCACGAATGTCATCAAGAACGCCACCGAAGCGATCGAAGCCTTGCCGATGGACCAACGCGGCCCCGGCAGGATCGATGTCTCTTTCCAGCGTCGCGACGATGGCTTGATCATCATCGACGTCATCGATAACGGCAAAGGCCTGCCCATCGATCAGCGCCAGAAGCTGCTAGAACCCTATATGACGACACGCGAGGGCGGCACCGGGCTCGGTCTCGCGATCGTCGGCAAGATCCTCGAGGACCATGGCGGGGGCATCGAACTGCTCGACCGACCGGACGTCCATGAAGGCGGACGCGGCGCGCGCGTCAGGCTCTGGTTCCCCGAAGCCGGGCCGGAGCAGCAACCCGTTGATGCCGAAGCCGGTGGCAAGCCCGCCGATATCGCCATGAACAAGCAGAACGGAACTCAGGAATGAGCGCTGACATTCTGGTCGTAGACGACGAAGTCGACATCCGAGAACTGGTTTCCGGCCTGCTCGAGGACGAGGGCTACCGCACGCGCAGGGCGGGATCCGCGGACGAGGCTCTGGCGGCGATCGCGGCCCGCCGGCCGAATCTGGTCTTTCTCGACATCTGGCTGCAGGGCAGCCGGCTCGACGGCTTGCAGGTGCTCGACCTGATCAAGGAGAGTCATCCGGACCTTGCGGTGGTGATGATCTCCGGTCACGGCAACATCGAGACCGCGGTGTCCGCCATMAAGAGCGGTGCCTATGACTTCATCGAGAAGCCGTTCAAGGCCGACCGGCTGATCCTGGTCGCCGAGCGCGCGCTCGAAGCGTCGCGACTGCGGCGCGAAGTGCGCGAACTGAAGACGCGCTCGGTGCAGGCAAGCCGGATCGTCGGCAAGTCGACCGTCGTCAACCAGTTGCGCCAGACCATCGACCGCGTCGCGCCCACCAATGCGCGCGTATTGATCACCGGCGAGCCCGGATGCGGCAAGGAGCTGGCCGCCCGGACCCTGCACGAGGCCTCCAGCCGGTCGACCGGCCCCTTCATCGTCATCAACGCAGCGACGATCACGCCGGAAACGATGGAGGAGGAGCTCTTTGGCGTCGAGGGCGGGGAGGGCCGTTCCCGCCGGGTCGGGGCGCTCGAGGAAGCTCATGGCGGTTCGCTCTATATCGACGAAATCGGCGACATGCCGCGAGAGACGCAGAACCGTATCCTGCGCGTTCTCGTCGATCAGAATTTTCAGCGCGTCGGCGGCGCGACGCGCGTCCATGTCGATGTCCGCATCATTTCATCGACCAGCCGCGATCTCGCCCAGTTGATCGCCGACGGGCGCTTCCGCGAGGATCTCTATCATCGGCTGAGCGTGGTGCCGGTGCGCGTGCCGTCACTCTCCGAGCGGCGCGAGGACGTGCCAGAACTGATCGAGTTCTTCATGGACCAGATCTCGGTCGCGACCGGCCTGCCGAAGCGCAGAATCGGCGGCGACGCGATGGCGGTTCTGCAGTCGCATGAATGGCCTGGTAACGTCCGCGAACTGCGCAACAATGTCGAACGGCTGATGATTCTGACCAAGGGGGATCCGAGCGCCGACATCACCATCGAGATGCTGCCCGCCGAGGTGGGCGCCATGGTGCCGACGACGCCGTCGGGGTCTGGCGGCGAACGCTTGATGAGCCTGCCACTGCGCGATGCGCGCGAGATTTTCGAGCGCGAGTATCTGATCGCACAGATCGCTCGCTTCTCCGGAAATATCTCACGCACGGCCGAATTTATCKGCATGGAGCGCTCAGCCCTGCACCGCAAGCTGAAGTCGCTCGGGGTCGGCTGACGGAGAGGCAGGCGCGATCTGCATGTGCGCCTGCGTCGAACGCAGGACTATCTGCTGCGCATGCCTGTCGAACCACTTGCATTGCAGCATATGCACGCGGTCTAATGACCTTATCGGTGTTCCGAAATGCCCCGGCGCTCGGCCGGACGCTGAACGGAACGAATTGGATCGCCAACGCAACCCGAAGCGCGATCCCAACAACAGGGGCTGAACATGGCCGCAGAGCGGGCTCAAAACCTTCAGGACACCTTCCTCAACCACGTCCGCAAGCAGAAAATTCCGCTGACGATTTTCCTCGTCAACGGCGTGAAGCTGCAGGGCGTCGTCACCTGGTTCGACAATTTCTGCGTGCTACTCCGTCGCGACGGACATTCGCAGCTCGTCTACAAGCATGCCATCTCGACGATTATGCCCGGCCATCCGGTTCAGCTCTTCGAGCCTGAGGAAACGGACAAGGCCTGAGGCCGTGGCGGGGCGCTCGGGCACGGACAACGTACCGGCCGGGGTGAAGCCGCTCGACGAGATCGAGCGCGACATCGCGGCCAACACCCGTGCCTTCGTCATCGGCCCTTACCTGCAGCGCCGCGGCGCGGCGGCGGATGCGAATCAACGCTCCTTCGCCGCGCGGCTGGACGAGGCGGTGGGACTTGCGGCTGCGATCGATCTTTTCGTAGTGGAGCCCATCTCTGCGCTGCTGACGGCGCTGAGACCGGCGACCTATCTCGGCAAGGGCAAGGTCGAAGAGATCGCCGAGCGCATCAACAACGAGGAGATCGCCCTCGTCGTGATGGATTGCGCGCTGTCGCCGGTGCAACAGCGCAATCTTGAAAAGGCCTGGGGCTGCAAGGTCATCGACCGAACCGGCCTGATCCTTGAGATCTTCGGACGGCGCGCCCGCACCAAGGAGGGCGCGCTGCAGGTCGAACTCGCCCACCTCAATTACCAGAAGAGCCGCCTGGTGCGGTCCTGGACCCACCTGGAACGCCAGCGTGGCGGCTTCGGCTTCCTTGGCGGTCCCGGCGAGACGCAGATCGAGGCCGACCGGCGCGTCATCCAGGAGCGGATGACCAAGATCGAGCGCGATCTCGATACAGTGAAACGTACTCGCTCACTGCATCGTGCCAGCCGGAAACGTGTGCCTTACCCGGTTGTTGCGCTGGTTGGCTACACCAACGCTGGAAAGTCGACGCTGTTCAATCGACTGACCTCGGCCGACGTCCTGGCCCAGGACATGCTGTTTGCGACGCTCGACCCGACCGCGCGCGCAATCAAGCTGCCGCATGGTGCCCGCATCATGCTATCAGACACCGTCGGCTTCATCTCGGACCTGCCGACCCAGCTCATCGCGGCCTTCCGGGCCACGCTTGAGGATGCGATCGAAGCCGATGTGCTGCTGCATGTGCGCGACCTCGCTCATGACGATACGCAGGCGCAGGCTGCCGATGTGCAGGCCATCCTGAGGGACCTCGGCATCGATCCCGATGATGGACAGCGGGTCGTCGAGGTCTGGAACAAGGCCGACCTGCTCGTCGGAGACGAGCACGACCGGCAGCTTGCGCTGGCAGAGCTCAGGCCGGTTGCGTCACGTCCCGTCCTGGTTTCAGCTTTGACGGGCGAAGGCGTTGACCGCCTGACCGACGCGATCGAAACCCGCATCGCGCGCAGCCGGCCGGTCTACCGGCTCACGCTCGAGCCCGGCGACGGCAAGTCGCTTGCCTGGCTGCACACCAATGGCGAGGTCCTCAGCCGCGAGGATGCGGAGGACGGCGCCCTCGCCTTKACCGTGCGGCTCCCGCCGGAGCGGGAAGGGGCGTTTGGGGCGCGTTTTCCCCAGGCAGAACGCCAAGGTTAGACTACCGGACCGGATATCACATCGGGTCCGGTGATCTGACCTTCCGTGTTTGCATCGGCTTTCCCGAAAACCRCAATCCACCTTTCGGGCCGACGCTCTAGCCAGCGCCGGCCTTCGCCTTTTCCATGCGCTTTACCGCCTGCCAGAGCGCTTCCAGCTCGTCGAGCGTCGCATCCTTCGCGTCCCGGCCCTCGGCGGCAAGGGCGTCTTCGATCCCCCGGAATCGGCGTTCGAACTTGATGTTGGCCGCGTTGAGGCACCCTTCGGGGTCGGCATCGACATGACGCGCCAGGTTGGCAACGACGAAGAGCAGGTCTCCGATCTCCTCCCGGATGGCCTCCTTGCTGCCACCGGCAAGGGCCTCCTCGATCTCCGCCGTTTCCTCGCGGATCTTGTCCAGAACGAGCCTGGCATCGTTCCAGTCGAATCCGACGGTCGAGGCCTTGGCCTGGAGCTTCCAGGCACGGGTGAGAGCGGGCAATGTATGGGGAACGCCGGCGAGAACACCCCTGTCCTCGCTGGCCTCGGGCAGCCCGGCAGCGCGGTGGGCTGCGGCCTTGTCGGCCTTCTCCTGTGCCTTGATGCGGTGCCAGAGCGCCTTGACCTCGGCCGGCGAGAGGTCTCGCGCATCGCCGAAGACATGCGGGTGGCGGCGGATCAGCTTGCTGGTGATCGCCTCGACCACATCGGGAAAGGAGAAGGAGCCCTCTTCCTCGGCCATGCGCGAATGGAAGACCACCTGCAGCAGCAAATCCCCGAGTTCGTCCTTGAGATCGATCTTGTCGCCGCGCGCGATCGCGTCGGCGACCTCATAGGCCTCCTCGACCGTATAAGGGGCGATCGAAGCAAAGTCCTGCTCCAGATCCCAGGGGCAGCCGGTGCCGGGCGTCCTTAGCGCCGCCATGATCTCGATCAGCCGGGCAATATCGCGAGAGGGCTTCAACGCTGCAATTCTCCGGAGGTTGAGCTACCGTCCTCCCATGATTCAAGTCACCCCGTCCATTACCCTCGACGAGAGCGAGCTCGAGGAGAGTTTCGTGCGCTCCTCCGGGCCAGGAGGACAGCACGTCAACAAGGTATCGAGCGCAGTCCAGTTGAAGTTCGATGCGCGCCGATCTCCGTCCCTGCCGAATGATGTGGCGATCCGGCTGATGAAAATCGCGGGCAGCAGGCTGACGCAGGACGGCGTCATCGTCATCGTCGCCCAGGCGCAGAGGAGCCAGAAGCGCAATCGCGAGGAGGCGTTGGAGCGCCTGCTGGACATGATCCGCGAGGCCGCGGTCCGCCCCGAAACACGCCGGCCGACCAAGCCGACAAAGGCATCGAAGGAGCGCCGCCTGCAAAGCAAGGACCGGCGTTCATCGATCAAGTCGGCACGATCGAAACCTGGTCTGGACTAGAATGAGCGCTACCAATGGGGCCGGCGCCCCGCACAGCGCCAGTCCGCGCAAACCGCCACGGCGGATCAGCGCCGATTATCTGCAGCGAGCGGCGATGCATTATCTTGAGCGCTACTCGGCCCCTGCCGGGCAGTTGCAGCGCGTCCTTCAACGCAAGGTGATGATGAGCTGCCGCCACCATGGCGACGAACCCCGATCCTTCGCCGCACTCATCGATGAAACGGTGGCGCGCTGCGTTGCGGCTGGGCTGGTCGATGACAAGCGCTTTGCGGAAGGAAGGGCGGCAACCTTGCGCCGAAAAGGGCAGTCCGCCCGCGCCGTTGCCGCGCGACTTGCGGCCAAGGGCGTCGGACGCGAGCTGGTCGCGGAGGTGAGCCGCGCCACCGAGGATGAGGAACTGGCTGCGGCGCGGATCGCCGCCCGACGCAAGCGGCTTGGGCCCTGGAGCCGCAGGGACCGTGCCGAGAACCGCCAGAAGGATCTCGCGGCGCTCGCCCGGGCTGGCTTTACGATGACAATCGCCCGCGCCGTGATCGACGGCGCGGGCGACGAAAGCTGATCGCCACTTCCGGGAAGGGCGCTTCAGTCGAGCTTGATCTTGGCGTCGTCGACGACCTTGCCCCAGCGCGCCACTTCCGCTGTGACGAACTTGCCGAAATCGGCTCCGTAGATCGCAGGAATCGTGGAGCCGTTCTTCTTCCAGGCCTCGGTGATCATCGGAGCCTTCAGCGCCTTCTCGATCTCGCCGCGCATGCGCGTCACGATGTCGTCCGGCGTGTTCTTCGGCGCCCAGATGGCGTACCAGGTCGCGACCTCGTAGCCGTCAAGGCCGGCCTGCTTGGCGGTCGGCACGTCCGGAATGGCATCCGAGCGCGCCGGGGCGGCGACCGCCAGGGCACGCAGCGCACCGCTTTGCACCTGTGCGGCCGAGGAGCCAAGCCCATCGAACATCACATCGACCTGGCCAGCGACCAGATCCTGCATCGCGGGTCCGGCGCCGCGGTAGGGAACATGGGTCAGGTTGGTCTTGGTGACGAGCTTGAAGAGTTCACCTGCAAGATGGTGCGTCGTGCCGTTTCCGGCTGATGCGTAGTTGAGTTTGTCCGGATTTTTCCTGGCGTAGTCGATCAGCTCGGCCAGCGTCTTGGCCTGGACCTTGCCCGGATGGACGACGACGACCTGGGGCGGCTGGGCGATGACCCCAACCGGAACAAAATCGGTCTGGATATTGTAGTCGAGCTTCGGATAGAGCGCAGGCGCAATCGCATGATGCGCGGCCCCAACGAAGAAGGTGTAGCCATCCGGAGCCATCCGCGCCGCTGCCGAAGCGCCCACGGTGCCGCCGGCGCCACCACGATTGTCGATGATGATGCGCTGCCCGAGCTGCTGCTCGAGCTGGGCGGCGATCGGCCTGGCAAAGGCATCGGTGCCGCCGCCGGCCGGGAATGGCACGATGAAGGTGATGGGTTTCTGCGGCCAGGCCTGGGCCTGCGCCGGAGCAGTGGCCGCCACGCCGAAACCCGCGGATACCGCAAGCGCGATGAGCCAGCTAGACTTGATCATGAATGCTCGTCCTCCCTGAAACGAAACCAGGCTCTTGATGGCCATTGACGCGATGCCATTGCGGCATTCTGTATGCATCTAAATGGATTAGGGCATCGGCCGCAGCAAATGACAAGCAAGCCATTTGGCCGATGCGAAGCCCGCAATTGCGATTGCGCCGATGCCGGAGACAGACGCTTTTCATGAGCCGCCTCGACAGTTTTATCCGCCGCCTCGAAGCCCAGCGCCGCATCCTCGACTGGGCGGCAGAGTCCGTCACCAACCGCAATGGGCTCGTGCTCGAGCTTGGCCTCGGCAATGGCCGCACATACGATCATCTGCGCGAAATCCTGCCGAAGCGGGAGATCTATGCCTTCGACCGTGAGGCCACGGCCAATCCGCGTTCGATGCCTCCGGAGAGCGCGCTGGTGCTCGGCGACATGGCAAAGACGCTACCGGACTTCGTGGAGCGGCATGGCCGCAATGCCGCGCTGATCCATGTCGACGCCACAACAGGTGTGTCGGAACGCGACCGTATCCATCTGGCCTGGTTGCCGGAGCATGTTGCTGCACTCGCGCAGGACGATGCACTCATCATCAGCGGCTCCGATCTCGAGCATCCTGCACTGGTTGCCGTTTCGCTCCCCGATGGTATCCCGGAAGGGCGCTACTTCGCCTATCGCCGCGCGGCTCCGTAAAGCGCGCGCTTGCAAGCCTGAGCTTATCTTATGGCCGAGGCGGGACCTGTCTGAGGAGACGACATGACCGGAGGCATCCACCACCTCACGCTGATCACCCGCGATGCGCAGGCCAATGTCGATTTCTATGTCGGCTTCCTCGGCCTGCGCCTCGTCAAGCAGACCGGCGGCTACGAGGATGCGGAGCAACTCCACCTGTTCTACGGCGACCGCCTGGGTTCGCCTGGCTCGCTGGTCACCTTTCTCGTCTGGCAGGACGGCTCGCCAGGTCGGGTCGGACATGGGCAGGTGAGCGAGATCGCGCTGGCCGTGCCACCGGCGAGCATCGGCTTCTGGCTGACGCGGGCACTGACGCAGCGTGTGCCCACTGAGGGACCGAAGCAGGAATTCGGCGAGCCCGTCTTGCGTTTGCGCGACCCCGACGGGGTGATCGTGAAGCTCGTGGGTACGGATATGGCGGCCGCGGCGCCATGGCAGGCGCCCGGGATCGCACCCGAGGATGCGATCCGCCGGGTTCGCGGCGCAACCATCCTGTCTGAAACGCGGGAGGAAACGGCCGCCTTCGTCGCACGCTTCGGCTACCGGCCAGCCGCGGCCACGACCGCTGTTCAGCGCATGGTGTCCGATAGTGGCGATGTCCTCGATATCCGCGATGCCGGCGGGTTCTGGCCCGGAGCTCCAGGCACGGGCATCGCGGACCATGTCGCCTTCCGGGCGAGGGACGAGGCCGCAGTGAAGGCCATCGAAAGTTCTCTGGCACGCCTCAATTCCTCGGTCACCACGCTTCACGACAGAAAATACTTCACCTCTCTCTATGTCCGCGAACCCGGCGGCACCCTGATAGAACTGGCGAGCGACGGCCCGGGATTTACGGTCGACGAGCCCGAGGACAGGCTTGGAACCAGCCTGATGGTTCCTCCATCCGATGGCAGCCGGGCTTCCGAGATCCGTGTCGTGCTGCCGCAATTCTCCCTGCCGGGAGAACCGCGCATGACCTATCGCGATCTGCCCTTCGTGCACCGTTTCCATGTGCCCGCAACGACGGACGGCAGCACTCTCGTGCTGCTCCATGGCACCGGCGGCAACGAGGCGGATCTGATGCCGCTGGCGCACCGGATCGCGCCGGAAGCGACCTTGCTCGGCGTGCGTGGACGCAGCACTGAGGAGGGCACAGCACGCTGGTTTCGCCGATCGTCGCCGACCGAATTCGACCAGGCCGATATTCGTGCCGAGGCCGCCGCCTTCGCGGCCTTCGTCGAGAGTGCGACAAAGGGTTACGGGCTGGATCCGGCACGCACGACTTATCTCGGCTATTCCAACGGCGCGAACTTCCTTGCCGCGATGATGCAGATCCATCCCGGCCTGATCCGCCGGGCCATCCTGCTGCGCGCGATGAATGTGCTCGAACTGCCGCAGGAGACCGATCTTGCGGGGGCKGATATCCTGATCCTGGCCGGGGCTTCCGATCCCTTTGGTGTGCATGCAGCGGAGCTGGAAGCGCGGCTGAGGCAAGCCGGCGCCCAGGTCGAGGCGCAAGTGATCGCAGCGGGACATGAGCTATCGGAGGCCGATGCGGCCGCCGCCAAGGTCTGGCTGGCGGCACGCTGAAGATCCTCGGCAAGAGCTGAATGAATTGCAGGCAAACCCTTCCGTGGGCGCGGCCCATGGCTTAAAGGCGCGGGACCTCCCTGAAATTTGGTCCCGTAGAAGCATGATTCGTCTCGAGAACATCGGCAAGCAGAACGGCAAGCAGATTGTCTTCATCGAGGCATCCGCAGCGCTCCAGAAGGGCGAGAAGGTCGGCCTTGTCGGCCCCAACGGCGCCGGCAAGACAACGCTCTTCCGCATGATCACGGGGCAGGAGGCGCCCGACGAGGGTCTCGTGGCCGTCGATCGCGGCGTGACCATCGGCTATTTCAGCCAGGACGTCGGCGACATGTCCGGCCGCAGCGCCGTCTCCGAGGTCATGGACGGGGCGGGCCCGGTCAGCGCCGTTGCGACCGAGCTGAAGGAGCTCGAGACCGCCATGGCCGATCCCGCCCGCGCGGACGAGATGGACGAGATCATCACGCGCTATGGCGAGGTCCAGGGGCGGTTCGAGGAGCTCGACGGCTACGCCATGGATGGGCGGGCGCGCGAGGTGCTCGCCGGCCTCGGATTCAGCCAGGAGATGATGGACGGCGATGTCGGTGCTCTCTCCGGAGGCTGGAAGATGCGCGTCGCGCTGGCCAGGATCCTGCTCATGCGCCCTGACGCCATGCTGCTCGACGAGCCGAGCAACCATCTCGACCTCGAGAGCCTGATCTGGCTCGAGGCCTTCCTGAAGGGCTATGATGGCGCACTGCTCATGACTTCGCATGACCGCGAGTTCATGAACCGGATCGTCGACAAGATCGTCGAGATCGATGGCGGGGCGCTGACGACCTATTCGGGCGATTACGAGTTCTACCAGCAGCAGCGCGCGCTCAGCGAGAAGCAGCAGCAGGCCCAGTTCGAGCGCCAGCAGGCGATGCTCGCCAAGGAGATCAACTTCATCGAGCGCTTCAAGGCACGCGCCTCGCATGCCGCGCAGGTGCAAAGCCGCGTGAAGAAACTGGAGAAGATCGACAGGGTCGAGCCCCCCAAGCGCCGCCAGACAGTCCAGTTCGAATTCCTGCCAGCACCGCGCTCCGGCGAGGACGTGGTCACCCTGAAGAACGTGCACAAGCGCTACGGCAGCCGCAGCATCTATGACGGGCTCGATTTCCAGGTGCGCCGCAAGGAGCGCTGGTGCGTGATGGGCATCAACGGCGCCGGCAAATCGACGCTGTTGAAGCTGGTGACAGGGGCCACCGAGCCGGACGACGGCACGGTCGCGCTGGGCGGCACCATCAAGCTGGGTTACTTCGCCCAGCACGCCATGGAGGTGCTGAACGGTGACGCCACCGTGTTCCAGTCGCTCGAAGACTCGTTTCCCCAGGCGGGGCAGGGCTCGCTGCGAGCACTGGCCGGCTGTTTCGGCTTTTCCGGCGACGATGTCGAGAAGCGGTGCAGGGTGTTGTCCGGTGGCGAGAAGGCCCGGCTGGTGATGGCGAAGATGCTCTACGATCCGCCGAACTTCCTGGTGCTGGACGAGCCCACCAACCACCTGGATATCGCGACGAAGGAGATGCTCATCACGGCCTTGGCGCAATACGAGGGGACCATGCTGTTCGTCTCGCACGACCGCCATTTCCTCGCCGCACTGTCCAACCGCGTTCTCGAACTGACCCCCGAGGGCGTTCACACCTATGGTGGCGGCTATACGGAATACGTCGCGAGCACGGGCCAGGAGGCTCCCGGCCTGCGGAGCTGAGCTGGCAGCGGAGCTCCCTGGCCATCGCTCGCCGAGCATTCGGCTCGGCTCTCGTCGGGCTCACGGCGGGGCGCGATCGGGCCTACAATTCCAGGCTGCCATCGGAGCGAGGCATCGCCACGATCCACGAAGCCGCTTCGAGCGCAGCCTCTATACTCCAATCAGAAACCACGCCGCCGATGCCGCCTACCATCGACACCATGCTCACGACGCGGCGCCCGTTCGTACTGCTGGAGGACCGGCTCGCGGCAGCCGCGTCGGCCCAGCTCTACTGTGAGCCGGTCGAGGTCGTTCGATGCGACCATACCGAGGAGATCTCGTCTGCGCTCGGTAGAATCGAAGACGGCCTGTCCCGGGGGCTGCATGCCGCCGGCTTCCTGAGCTACGAGCTGGGATACGCCTTCGAGCCACGCCTCGTCGCGTCGATGCCGCAGGCGAGGGCGCTTCCCCTGCTGTGGTTCGGGCTGTTTCGGGCGCCGGTGCAGCTCCCTGCCGCGCAGCTGGACCAAGCCTTTGGAGCACTGGGACCTCCGCCGCCGCTCGGCACTGTTCGTCCGCAGCTCGATGCACCAGCGCACGCGGCCAAGATCCAGCGTGTCCTGGACTATCTTCACGCCGGCGACGCCTACCAGATCAACCTGACCTTTCCGATCGCCTTTCGCTACGACGGCGATCCCCTCGCGCTCTATGCCGCCTTGCGGTCGAGCCAGCCCGTGGCGCATGGCGGTATCGTTACCATCGACGATGCGAGCATCCTGTCGGTTTCGCCGGAGCTCTTTCTTGAGGTCGAATCGGGGCGTGCGACGACGCGCCCGATGAAGGGAACAGCACCGCGACGCGACGGACCGGCAGCGGAGCTCGCCGCTATGGAAGAGTTGCAGGCCGACCCCAAGCAACGCGCCKAGAACCTGATGATCGTCGACCTGCTGCGCAACGATCTCGGACGGATCAGCGCCATGGGGTCGGTCGAAGTGCCAAGCCTCTTCCAGGTCGAGACCTATCCGACATTTCACACGCTGACGTCGACGGTGACATCCAGGTTGCGTCCCGGCCTCTCGCTCGAAGACCTGCTGCGGGCTGTCTTCCCCTGCGGCTCGATCACCGGTGCGCCGAAGCTGCGTGCGATGGAGATCATCCGCGAACTCGAGGACGGCGCGCGCGATCTCTATACCGGTTCGATCGGGCAAATCTCGCCCGATGGCGATCTTCGCTTCAATGTCGCAATCCGCACGGCAACGATCTTTCCGGGCGGTGCCGGCCGCTATGGCGTTGGCGGCGGCATCGTCACGGATTCGCGTGCTGCGGACGAGTATTCCGAATGCCTGCTCAAGGCCCGTGTCCTGACCGACCTGGCCGAGGAATACGGACTGATCGAAACGCTGGGCTGGTCGCAAGAAACCGGTTTTGCACGGCTGCCCCTGCATCTCGACCGCCTCGACCGTTCGGCAAGGGCGCTCGGCTTCCGCTTCGACCGCGACGAGGCGGAAACGCGTCTTGCTGCGCTGGTCGAGACCTTTGCGCCGCAAGGGCTGCGCCGTATCCGCCTCGAACTCCGTCGCAACGGCGTGCTCGGTATCGCCGCACCAGTGCTCGCTGCCGAGCCGGACCGGCCTCTCGAGGTCGTCCTCGCCGCCGCAAGGGCCGACGCAGGCGACCCATTCCTGCGGTACAAAACAACGCGCCGTCGTATCTACGAGACCGCATTTGCGGCAGCCGTCGATTGCGGGGCCGATGAAGCCGTCTTCCAGAACCGCGCAGGCTTTGTTACCGAAGCAACGCGCAGCAACATCTTCGTCGAGCGGGACGGAATCCTGCTCACACCGCCCCTGTCCGATGGTGTCTTGCCGGGCGTGCTGCGCCAGACCCTGATCGAGAGCGGACGGGCCGTTGAGCGGCAACTGCGCCCGGGAGATCTCGCTCGGGCCGGGCACTGGTTCCTGGGCAATAGCCTGCGCGGCTTGAGGCCCGCTCGATTGATGAGCTGAAGCCTGCGCGGCTAGCCAGCGAGTGAGCGGGCAGTCAGGACGAATACGGGGACATTTCCCGGGTAGGGAGAAGCGGGGAACAGGTGCTGCCAGCATCTGACCCCGGAGAACCCAGCTTGCGCGAGCAGGTCCTGTGCTGCGGCTTCCGTCAAGCCATCATGCAGGGGTAGGCGTGCGGCAAGCTCCTCTGGATAGGTGGAACGATATTCAGGAGCCACCGACCACAACCCGTCGGACACGAGCACGAGACCGCCCGGCCGCAGAATGCGGTGGGCCTGCAGCAACCCTTCAATGGGGCGCTCGAGCGTCCAGAGGACATTGCGGAGCGTGACGATATCGGCCGACGCATCGGTAATCTCGGCCGCTTCGATCGTGGCGTCCTGAAACGCAATGCCGAGGCCGGCTTGCCGAGCCGCCGCACGGGCGACCGCCAGCATGTTCGCAGACCCGTCGCAGGCGCGGACGCGATGCCCCAGCGACGCGGCGAGGAGGGCGCAAGCGCCCGTCCCGGTCCCGAGATCGACAACGTCCTTGTGGCCATCCGCCTGGAAGGCGGCCTCAAGCACGGCCCGCCAGAGCTCGCTCTGGGCGACATGGGAGGCAGCACCATCAAATTTGGGGGCACGGGCGTTCCAGTAGTCGGTGACGCCGGCCCCAACGCTTCGCTGCATCGTCATGACTTTCCCGCCTCAAAAGGGTTCGATCAGATACTCGATATGCCTTCGGCCCGATGCGGCGCGGCGGATGGAGACCGCGACACCGAAGACATGCTGGATCAGCGCTTCTGTCATCACGGTTTCCGGCGTCCCGGCATCGACCAGCTTGCCCTCATGCAGCACGGCGATCTCGTCGCAGAAAAGCGATGCCAGGTTGAGATCATGCAAGGCCATGATGCAGGTGATACCCAGGCGCCTGATCAGGGTCAGGATCGAGAGCTGGTGCTGGATATCGAGATGGTTGGTCGGCTCGTCGAGGATAAGTTCACTCGGCATTTGCGCGAGTGCGCGCGCGATGTGGACGCGCTGGCGCTCTCCGCCCGATAGCGTATGCCAGAACTGGTCATGTCGATCGGCCATATCGACGCGTGCCAGCGCGGCCTCGACCGCGTCTTCGTCGGCCGCTGTCCAGGACGCGAGTGCGCCGCGATGCGGGGTCCGTCCGAGTCTGACGACGTCGCACACAGAGAGCTGGATTTCAGTCGTCGCCTGCTGCTCGACAAAGGCCAGGCGCCGGGCGAGGTCGTGCCGCGACAAGGTGCCGATCTCGCGGTCGTCCAGCGTCACCACGCCGCTTGCGACCTTGCGCAGGCGGCACAGCAGCCTCAACAGGCTCGACTTTCCCGAACCGTTGGGGCCGATGAGACCGAGGATCTTTCCCGGTTCGGCGTGCAGCGTCACGCCGTCCACGATCACGCGCCCTCCGGCGCTCCAACGGACGTCGCGCGCGGCCAGCGTCATGCCGGTCGCCTCGCGCGATAGAGTATGAAGGCGAAGGCCGGGGCGCCGAACAGCGCCGTCACGACGCCGATCGGCAGAATCTGCTGCGGCACCAGCGTCCGCGACAGGATGTCGGCAAGAATCATGAAGATTGCACCGATGATCAGGCATGCCGGGAGCAGCCGGGCATGGGCTGGGCCCGTCAGGAAGCGCGCGGCGTGGGGTATGACGAGACCGACGAACCCGATCGTGCCGACGATACTGACCATGGTCGCTGTCATGACGGCCGTCGTCACGAACAGCACGATGCGCACGCGGGTCACCGCCACGCCCAACGCGGCCGCGGCATCCGCGCCGAAGGCGAACGCATCGAGCGCCTTCGTATGAAAGATGCAGACAGCGAAGCCCGCGAAGGCCACTGGCGTAGCGAGCCAGACATCGGGCCAGCGCACCCCCCCGAAATTACCGAGAAGCCAGAACATCACGCCGCGGGCCTGTTCGGCACTGGCCAGCGTGGTGACGATCGTCGCGGTCGCCGCATTGAACAGCTGCGATCCGGCGACGCCTGCGAGGATCACGCGGTCGGTCGCGCCACCGGCCCCTGCGGCGAGCAAGGCAACGATGACGAGCGCAGCAATGGCGCCGAGGAAGGCACCGCCAGATATGCTGAGCGCAGCACCGCCGAAGCCCAGGATCATCACCGCGACCGCACCCGTCGAGGCTCCGGCCGAGATACCGAGGATATAGGGCTCTGCGAGCGGATTGCGCAGCAGCGCCTGCAGGATTGCCCCCGAAAGCGCGAGCGCTCCTCCGCAGAGGGCCGCCACCACAGCCCGGCTCAACCGGTAGTCGAAGATGACGCCCTGCTGGATCGCGCTCACGGGGTAGTCGAGATCGAACAACCCGTTGCCCAGGGCCCTGAAGACCGTGGCAAGCGGGATCGACATTTCGCCGATCGTCACGGCGAGCGCGATCGCGAGTATCAGCAGGACGAAGGCGAGGATCGCTACTGCGCCCCTCGCCAACCAGTTGGGCCGAACCACTCCATGGCTCACTTGGTGAGGCCGAAGCTCTTGATGCCGTTGGCCAGCGCCTCGATGCCGTCGATCGTATCAAGCCCGGCCCTGGTCGCGCCGACATCCATGATCACGATCCGCTGCTGCCGACTGGCGTCGAGCTTGCTCGCAACCGCGTCGGTCTTGAGGAAGTCGAGCTTGAGATTGATGTCATCTGCTGGGAAACGCCGGCGATCCATCTTGACCACGACGATGACGGCAGGGTTGGCGGAAGCGACGGTCTCCCAACCGACCAGCGGCCATTCCTCGTTGGTGGTGATGACGTTCCGGGCGCCGAGCTTCGACAGGATATAGGCAGGCACGCCATTCTTGCCGGCCAGGAAGGCGTCGCCCTTGATGTCCTTGCTGGAGAACCAGACCACGACGGGGACATCCTGCGGCTTGATACCGGCCACAGAAGCGACCGCCTTGTCCTCGCGGGCCTTCAATTCGGCGACCAGCGCCTCGGCGCGATCGGAGACGTCGAAGATCTGCCCGAACTCGCGAATATTGCGGTAGACGAGATCCATCGTGAACATCTGCGTGCGGACGCCGTCGCCCGGCCCGGAATTGTCCTTTCCGACGCAGTCGGTGGGCGAGACATAGGTCGGCACCTTCAGCCTCGCAAACTGGTCGCGCTTGCCGACGATGCCGTTGGGGCCGATATGCCATTCGAACATCGCAGTCACGAGGTCGGGTTCCTGGGCGACGACGGCCTCGAAACTCGGATCGTTGTCGGCAAGCCGCTTCACCTTGGCGTTGACCGCCTCATAGGGCTTCGCGACAGGGCTGAACCACACGGCTGTGCCCACGACCTTGTCGCCGAGCCCGAGCGCGTAGAGGATCTCGGTCTGCGTCTGTCCGACCGCCACGACGCGCTTTGGCGCCTGGTTGAACGTTATCGTCTCCCGGCAATTCTCCAGCGTCAGCGGATACTGCGTCGGCGCGGCCAAGGCCGCTCCGGACATCGACATGCCGATGGCTGCGACGAACGAAAGGCAAGAATGGCGTGCGGCGCTGCGCATTGAAGTCTCCGATAGCGTCGAGCGACGGCATGCGTCGCGAGGCTCGAGGGCCTCGCACGGCCGATCCTGTAATGCAACAATATTACAATTTCGATAGACTGCTCGACGAGTCTGCGTCAAGCGCTCTGCCGCGGCTGCGACCGCGTGGTTCGGCATCATGGACATGGAATTCATCGCTCCCCGAGATGACGAGCCGGGAGCTTGAGCGGATCGGTTCGGGGGTGCGGGTCTACGACCTGCCGCCGACGCAAATCCCCCCGGACACCCCGCCCGAAAGACGCTTCTGCGATCAGGGCAGGTCTCCTGGCTCGCGGGTCAGCGCTGGCTTCGCCCGGCCTTCCCGGCGTGAGAGCGCCAGTGGACGTTGGGAGAAGAGCTCGCCGCTTACAGTTGCGGGGGCAGCCTCGGATTCGGCGCAGGGCGCCTCACCGAATTCCCTCTTAGCTTCGGGCCTGGACCCGAGGAACCTTGATCGCGGCCGACCATAGAGGGGCCCAAGGCGGCGTCAAGCCGCAGGCACCGACCACACCGCCTGCTGATGGAGCCCTGCAGCGAGACGGCTCCATCCTTCTCAGCTCACTCCCAGCTCAGAGCGCCGCCGTTCTGGTATTCGATGACGCGGGTCTCGAAGAAGTTCTTCTCCTTCTTCAGGTCCATCGCCTCGCTCATCCAGGGGAACGGGTTTTCCGTTTCCGCGAAGACCGGCGCGAGGCCGAGCTGCGCGCAACGGCGGTTGGCGATGAAATGCATGTACTGCTCGCAGAGCGCAGCATTCAGGCCGAGGAAGCCGCGCGGCATGGTGTCCCGGCCATAGGCGGCCTCGAGTTCGGCAGCGTCGCGGATCATGCCGCGCAGCTCGTCCTGGAAGGCCTTGGTCCAGAGATGCGGGTTTTCGATCTTGATCTGGTTGATCACGTCGATGCCAAAATTCAGGTGAATGCTCTCGTCGCGCAGGATGTACTGGTACTGCTCGGCGATGCCGACCATCTTGTTGCGTCGGCCGAGCGACAGGATCTGGGCGAAGCCGGTATAGAACCACATGCCCTCGAAGATCACGTAGAAGGCGACGAGGTCGCGCAGGAAGGCCTGATCGGCCTCGGGCGTGCCGGTCTCGAAATCGGGATCGTCGAGATGCTGGGTGTGCTTCAGGGCCCAGGCCGCTTTGTCGGTGATCGAAGGCACCTCGCGATACATGTTGAAGAGTTCGCCCTCGTCGAGGCCGAGACTCTCGACGATGTACTGGAAGGTGTGGGTGTGCACCGCCTCCTCGAAAGCCTGGCGCAGCAGGTACTGCCGGCATTCCGGATTGGTGAGATGACGGTAGATCGCGAGCACGATGTTGTTGGCGACGAGGCTTTCCGAGGCCGCGAAGAAGCCGAGATTGCGCTTGATCGTGCGGCGCTCGTCCTCGGTCAGCCCGTCCTTCGACTTCCACAGAGCGATATCGGCCTGCATCGAGACCTCTGTCGGCATCCAGTGATTGTTGCAGCCGGCGAGGTATTTCTCCCAGGCCCATTTGTACTTGAGCGGCAGGAGCTGGTTCACATCGGCGCGGCAGTTGATCATCCGCTTCTCGTCGACGCTGACGCGGCCGCCGGAGCGATCGATCTCGCCGAGGCCGGTGGCATCGGCAGAGGTTCCGCCGGGCGCGGCCGGATTGAGATCGAGGGCGGTGGCAGGCTTGCTGTCTGACCAGTCGAGCATGATGAATATCCAATCGGGTCTGAATGTCATGGCCGGGTCTGCCCCGGCCGTCCGTATCGTTCGCTATCGGGCAGGGCCGGGCATCCATGCGCGCCGCGAAGGCGAGCGTGGATGCCGCCGCTGCCTCACTGGCAGGCTTCGCAGGTCGGATCGTCGATCGAGCAGGCGTTCGGCACGGCCATGCCATTGTCGAGCGGGATGTCGACGAGGATCGGCTTGGACGCGACGGGGACCGTTGCCKACACCGCGTTGAGCTTGCCGTCAGTGCCCTTCAGCGTCGACTTCTCGACATGGGTCGCCGAGAGCGCGCGCAGGTAATAGGTCGTCTTCAGGCCGAGCCGCCAGGCGAGGCGATAGGCCTCGTCGAGCTTCCTGCCGGAAGGCTGCGCCATGTAGAGATTGAGCGACTGGCCCTGGTCGATCCATTTCTGACGGCGTGCGGCGGCGCGGATCAGCCAGCTTGTCTCGATCTCGAAGGAGGTTGCGTAGAGCGCCTTGAGATCGTCGGGGACGCGGTCGATCTGACTGACCTTTCCGTCGTAGTATTTCAGGTCCGAGACCATGACCTCGTCCCAGAGATCGCGCGCCTTGAGATCGCGGACGAGGTCGGCATTCACGACCGTGAAGTCGCCCGACATGTTCGCCTTGACGTAGAGCTGGCTATAGGACGGCTCGATCGACTGCGAGACACCGACGATGTTGGAGATCGTTGCGGTAGGGGCGATCGCCATGCAGTTCGAGTTGCGCATGCCGGTGGTCTTCACCCGCTCGCGCAGGCTGTCCCAGTCCAGCGTCGTCGAACGATCGAGCTCGACATCGCCGTCGCGGGCCTCCGAGAGGATGTCGAGCGAGTCGATCGGCAGGATGCCCTTCGACCAGAGCGAGCCTTCGAAGCTCGGGTAGCGACCGCGCTCGGCGGCAAGATCGACCGAGGCCGAGATCGCAAACCAGCTGATCGCCTCCATCGAGGTGTCGGCGAAGGCTACGGCACCCTCGGACGCCGCGGGCAGGCGCAAGGTCTGCAGCGCATCCTGGAAGCCCATGATGCCGAGGCCGACCGGGCGGTGGCGCAGGTTCGAGCGGCGTGCCTCGGGGATCGTGTAGAAATTGATGTCGATGACGTTGTCGAGCATCCGCATCGCGGTCGCGACCGTCTTGCCGAGCCTGGCCCGGTCGAGCCCGCCCGCCGTCACATGGGCTGCGAGGTTGATCGAGCCCAGATTGCAGACGGCGACCTCGTCGGCCGAGGTGTTCAGCGTGATCTCGGTGCACAGGTTCGAGGAATGCACCACGCCGGCATGCTGCTGCGGCGAGCGCAGGTTGCAGGCATCCTTGAAGGTCATCCAGGGATGGCCGGTTTCGAACAGCATGGTCAGCATCTTGCGCCAGAGATCGAGCGCGTTGAGGCGCTTGAACACCTTGATCTCACCGCGCTCGGCCTTGGCTTCATAGGCCTCATAGGCCGCCTTGAACGGCTTGCCGTAGAGATCGTGAAGGTCGGGCGTCTCGTCGGGCGAGAACAGCGTCCACTGGCCTCCGGCGGCGACGCGCTGCATGAACAGGTCGGGGATCCAGTTCGCCGTGTTCATGTCATGGGTACGGCGGCGGTCGTCGCCGGTGTTCTTACGCAGATCGAGGAACTCCTCGATGTCGACATGCCAGGTTTCGAGATAGGCGCAGACCGCGCCCTTGCGCTTGCCACCCTGGTTGACGGCGATCGCGGTGTCGTTGGCGACCTTGAGGAACGGCACGATGCCCTGGCTCTCGCCATTGGTGCCCTTGATATGAGCGCCAAGGCCACGCACAGGCGTCCAGTCATTGCCCAGCCCGCCGGAATATTTGGCCAGCAGGGCGTTGTCCTTCACCGCTTTGAAGATGCCGTCGAGATCGTCCGGCACCGTGGTCAGGAAGCAGGAGGAGAGCTGCGGCCTGAGGGTTCCTGCGTTGAACAGGGTCGGCGTCGAGGCCATGAAGTCGAAGGAGGAGAGCAGGTCGTAGAAGGCGATCGCCCGGGCCTCGCGGTCGATCTCGCGGATCGCCAAACCCATCGCGACACGCATGAAGAAGGCCTGCGGCAGCTCGAAGCGATTGCCTCGGACATGCAGGAAATAGCGGTCATAGAGCGTCTGGAAGCCGAGATAATCGAACTGGAGGTCGCGCTCCGGCTTGAGCGCAGCCGCAAGGCGGGCGAGATCGAAGCGTCCAAGCTCGGGATCGAGCAGCTCGTTGGCGATGCCGGTCTTCACATAGACGTGGAGATAGTCGCCGTAACGTACTGACATTTCTGCCTGAGTCGCCTGTTCCGGACGACCGGAGACGAAGCTCAGCGCCTCGCGGCGGAGCTTGTCGAGCAGGAGGCGAGCCGAGACCTTGGAATAGTTCGGTTCGGTCTCGACCAGGGTGCGCGCAGCCAGGATCGGCGCCTGCGCCAGCTCATCCTGACTGATGCCGTCATAGAGGTTGCGCTGCGCTTCGCTCAGCACGGCTTCAGCCGAGACGCCGTCGAGCCCGGCGCAGGCTTCGCGAATGACCGTGGCGAGGCGAGCCCCATCGAGCGGCACGAGCGCGCCGTCGGCTGCCTTCATGCGCAGCACCGGCGCGGAGGCGACCACAGGCTTCGCTTCCGCCTTGGCGCGGGCCCGTTCCTGGGCTCGTTCCTCGCGGTAGAGCACATAGGCGCGGGCGACCTTGTGGTGTTCGCTGCGCATCAGCGCGAGTTCGACCTGATCCTGCACATCCTCGATATGGAAGGTACGGCCGGCATCGGCGCGCCGCGTCAGCCCGGCGACGATCTGCTGGGTCAACTCCGCGACGATGTCGTGGATTCGGCGCGAGGCAGCGGCGCTGCTGCCCTCGACCGCCAGAAAGGCCTTGGTCAGAGCGACGCTGATCTTGGAGGCGTCGAACGGGGTGACGCTGCCGTTGCGGCGGATCACCTGGTAGCCCGGTTCCGCGGTCGATCGCGCATCGCTGCCTTGCGACGCGATCGGGCTGAACGTCTCAGGGCGGATGGTATCGGTCGCGAGGGACATCGGCTTTCAAACCCCAATCTGTAGGGGGCAAAGGCCAGGCGGAGTCGCAACGGAGAATGTCGCAGCGACGAGCGCCCGCAGACATGACCAAGCGATCCACCGGGACACCCCGCCCGAGGACGATTCTGCTGTCGCGGCAGGTCTCCTGGCTCGCGGGTCATCGCTCTTGTCCCGTCTTCCCAAGGCCTGGCGGCCTCAGTGACTGATAGTCTGGACAAGTACTCGCCGCTGACAGTTGCGGGGGCAGCGCCGGTTTCGCACCGGCTTCCCTCTTAGCTCTCGATCTTGCGACTCGAGAGACCGTGACCACCATATCTAGTGGCTATCGCGACAATTCTGTCAACAGCTTGCCACGGCCTATTCGTTGGCCTGTGAAGAGCGGGGAGTGGTCGAACTATGCGGCGATCGGCCTCGAGGGCGTCATGGCGCAGCTGCTCGCGCTGTCGCCCCACGTGCTATGGCTGCCGAACGGTGGGCCATCTGAGCCCCGACTTGGAGGCCGAATGCGCAAGATCCTGATCATCGGAATTGGTGCCGGCAATCCCGACTATGTCACGGTCCAGGCGATCAACGCCCTCAACCAGGCCGACGTCTTCTTCATTCCCGACAAGGGGACAGAAAAGGCCGCGCTCGGACGGCTGCGGAAGGACATCTGCGAGCGCTTCATCGAACGATCGGATTATCGCCTGGTTCCGGTGCCGATCCCGGAGCGTGCYCCCGCCGGAACGAATTACCGTGGCAGCGTCGACGAGTGGCATGCGCGTATTGCCCATGACTACGAGGGCCTGTTCACGGAAGAACTCGGGGACGGTGAATGCGGAGCCTTCCTCGTCTGGGGTGATCCGACGCTCTATGACAGCACGCTGCGGATCGTCGAGCATATTCGCGCCAGGGGCTTCGCTCTCGAATACGATGTGATCCCGGGCATCAGCAGCGTGCAGGCCCTTGCGGCGCGACACCGGGTCGCCCTCAACCGGATTGGCGAGCCCGTGCTGATCACCACGGGACGCAAACTGGCGGAAGGCTTTCCCAATAACCTCGATAGTGTGGTCGTCATGCTCGACGGGGACCAGGCCTTCAAGAGTGTCGCGGGTGAAGATCTCGATATCTATTGGGGCGCCTATCTCGGCACCAAGGACGAGATTCTGATCGCCGGAAAGCTCTCGGAGGTGATGGGCGATATCGAGCGCATCCGGCGCGAAGCGCGAGAGGAAAAGGGCTGGATCATGGATACCTATCTGCTTCGGAGACGCGACGAGGACTGAACGGCGCAATCCGCGCATGACGACAAAAGGGTCCTTATGTCTTCGATTGGCCCCGTCGGGTGGATTGCTCCATCGTGTCACTGTCGCGGTTCGCCGGGTTGTTTGCCCGGAGCGAAGAAGGAGAGCCATTGCGCCGGACCACCCGATGGCCGATCTCAGCCGTCGAGAGCGCGGCGGATGGTATCGCGGTCGCGCTGGCTGCCGGATCAGCCCGAGTTGGTCCTGGCTCAGACGTCGATGAACCGCTTTCGCGGGGCTGGCGCCTTGCAATTCGCGAGGCCGCTTTGTAGGCGTTCAAGATAGCCAGAGATCGGCACTCCGCGGGATCTTCGTCTTTGGAATCATTCTGAAATACGGCGCCTATGACCGCCGATCTGCGCTCTTTCCGCCTGGAATGGAAAGGTCGCCAATGCGGCGGACATGGACGGGATGCACTCTCGCGACAGGCTGATATCGGATTGGACGAGGCTGCTCGCGCTGCCTGTTCTGCTCTGCCTTGGCGCCTGCTCGGTCGGCCCCGACTACGTCGCGCCGACGCAGGATCTGCCCACCCAATGGAATGGCGCCGCTTCGGCTGCGCGGCCTCCCGCTCGGTCGGAGTGGTGGCGGCAATTCAAGGATCCTGTGCTGGATGGGCTCGTGACCGAAGCGGTTGCAGGCAATCTCGATGTCGCCCAGGCGAAGGCGCGGATTCGCGAAGCGCGAGCGAGCCGGGTCCAGGCGATCGCGCCGCTGTTTCCTCAGGTCAATGGTTCAGCATCGGCAACGCGTTCGCGTTACGCCACAAGCTCCGATTCAGGGGGCGGCAGCGGCATGAGCAACAGCTTGCGCGCGGGCTTCGACACCTCCTGGGAGCTCGACATCTTCGGCGGGCGCGACCGCGCCGTCGAAGCCGCGACCTATGGCGTCGATGCCGCCGACGATGATCTCGACGGAGTACTGCTGACGCTCATTGGGGATGTCGCTTCGGCTGTCATCGAGGCGCGCGGCTACCAGGCGCGCATTGTGCTTGCCAAGCGGACGGTCGAAACCCAGCGGGTGACCGAGGCACTGACGCGGGTCCGCTTCCAGGCCGGCGATGTCTCGGCGGTCGATACGGCGAGGGCGGTGGCGCAGGTCGCGAGCACCGAGGCGCAGATTCCGGCCCTTGAAACCGCGCTGTCGCAGACCCAGCACCGTATCGCGGTGCTGGTTGGCCGCCCGCCATCCGCTATGGGCTCGCGCTTGACCGGCGCTGCGAAGGTGCCGGCGACGCCCGCGCCACCGCAAGCCGGCGTCCCGGCGGACGTGCTGCGCAACCGGCCGGATGTCCGGCGGGCCGAGCGCAGTCTCGCCCAGGCAACGGCACGGATCGGCCAGGCCGAGGCGGTTCGCTACCCTTCCGTGAGCCTGACCGGCAATATCTCGACCTCGGCGCTGAAGCTCGGCGACCTCGCGAAGAACAGCGCGATCGGCTGGTCGATCGGCCCATCGCTGAGCGTGCCGATCTTCAATGGGGGCGAACTCGCGGCCGCGGTCGATGTGGCGCGCGCCCGGCGCGACCAGTCGGATGCGGCGCTTCGGCTCGCTGTGCTGAGCGCCCTGCAGGATGTCGAGGACGCACTGGTTGGATTGCGGCAGGAGCGACTGCGGCTGGCCAGCCTGTCGACGGCGGCTGCGGCTTCCGGTCAGGCGGCGCAGCTGTCCCAGGCGCTCTACCAGTCGGGCGGCGCCAGCTTCCTCGACGTGCTTGATGCGCAGCGCTCGCAGTATAGCTCCGAGGATTCGCGGATTCAGAGCCAGATCGCGCTGGCGACCCGGTTCATCGCCCTCAACAAGGCGCTTGGCGGTGGCTGGCTCCGGCCGGTCGAGGTCTCCCGCCCGCGCGTCGAGGATCCGCCGCAGGGGCCCCGCCTGCGTGCTGTCTCCCTGGAGGTCCCGAGCCCATGACGTCGCGCCGTGCCTTCATGCTGCTGCTTGTCCTGGGCATGCTGGGGGCGGGTGGCTATGCCCTGCGCTCGCAGCAGGCGCCGCAGCCGGCCGCGATTCAACTGCCGACGGTCGCCGCCACGATGGGCGATGTCGAAGAGGTCGTGCTGGCCAGCGGCGCGCTGGAGCCGATCCGGCAGGTGAGCGTCGGCGCGCAGGTCTCCGGCCGGCTGATCTCGCTTAAGGTGGCCCTGGGCCAGAACGTGAGCGAGGGCGACCTGATCGCCGAGATCGATGGCGTCACCCAGCAGAATGAACTGCGCTCGGCCGAGGCCGAGCTCGCCGTGCTGCAGGCGCAGCGCGAGGAGCGCCTGGCCAGCCTCGCCTATGCCGAATCCGTGCTTGCCCGTCAGAAGCAGATGCTCGGCCAGAACGCGGTCTCCCGCGACAATTACGAATCGGCCGAGATGACGGTGCGCACGACCCGCGCCCAGATCGCGGCGCTCGACGCCCAGATCATTTCCGGCGGCGTCAAGGTCGAGACTGCCCGCGCCAAGCTCGGCTATACCCGCATCACAGCTCCGGCGGCGGGCACCGCACTGGCCATCGTGACGCAGGAAGGCCAGACGGTGAACGCGGCGCAATCCGCGCCGACCATCATCGTGCTTGGCGACGTTTCGACCATGACGGTCAAGGCCAAGATCTCGGAAGCAGACGTGCTCAGGGTCAAGGCCGGCCAAGAGGCCCTGTTCAGCGTTCTCGGCGCGCCCGATCGGCGCTTCCCTGGCAGGATCGCCTTTGTCGAACCGGCGCCTGATACGCTGAAGACGCAGAATACGAGCAGCGCCTCGGCCTCTTCGAGCACGAACGCCTCCTCGACTTCCTCGGCGATCTACTACAACGCGCTGTTCGAGGTGCCCAACTCCGACGGAAGGCTGCTGACCTCGATGACGGTCCAGGTAACGGTGGTCGTCGGGCGGATGCGGGGCGTCGTCACCGTGCCGTCCACGGCGATCAGGCGCCGGGGCGGAGAGCCCTGGCTCGATGTCGTCGGGGACGATGGCAAGCCCGCGCCGCGCAAGGTCACGGTTGGGCTAGACAACAAGATCGTCGCGGAAATCTCTTCCGGGCTGAAGGCGGGCGAGCGTGTCGTCATCGCGCACACGGGCTCCCCCGCAGCGGCCCGCCGCATGCGTGGCCCGCTCGGGTTCTGACCGCATGGGCGTGCCGCTGATCAGGCTGAGTGGGGTCCGGCGCGATTTTGGCGCAGGCGAAGCGGCGATTGCGGCGCTTGACGGGGCCGAGTTGACCATCGAGGCCGGCGAGATGGTTGCGATCGTCGGACCGTCGGGCTCGGGCAAATCCACCCTGATGAATATCATCGGCTGCCTCGACCGGCCGACCGGCGGTGTCTACGCGATTGACGGCCGCCCGACGCGCGATCTCGGGCCGGACGAGCTGGCACGGCTGCGGCGTGAATATTTCGGCTTCGTCTTTCAGCGCTATCATCTGCTGTCGGAACTGACCGCGCTCGCCAATGTCGAGGTGCCGGCGATCTACGCAGGGGTTGCCGCCGAGCCGCGGCGCAATCGGGCAGCCGCCTTGCTCGACCGGCTCGGCCTCGGGGCCCGGAAGACGCATCGCCCGGCCGAGATGTCGGGCGGCCAGCAGCAGCGGGTTTCGATCGCGCGGGCCCTGATGAACGGGGCCCGGGTCATCCTTGCAGACGAGCCGACCGGCGCACTCGACCGCAAGAGCGGCGAGGAGATGCTGACCCTGCTCGAGGAACTCGGCCGCGAGGGCCACACGATCATTCTTGTCACTCATGACATGAACGTCGCGGCCCGAGCCGACCGCATTATCGAGCTTAGCGACGGCCGGATCATCTCCGATCGGAGGACCCGCCCGACGCTCGTTTCCAAGGCGAACCCGGTGCTGGACGTGCCGCGGGGTGGCTCGTGGCGGGCCGCGTTCGGCCGGCTGCGCGAGGCCTTCGGCATGGCCCTCCTGTCGATGCGCGCCCATAAGCTGCGCTCCGCGCTGACCATGCTCGGCATCGTCATCGGCATCGCCTCTGTCGTCAGCGTGGTGGCGCTGGGGGAGGGCTCGCGCCAGCAGGTTCTCGCCAATATCGCCGGGCTCGGCACCAACACTCTCGAGATCTACCCCGGAGCCACGATCGGCGACCGCCGCTCGGGCCAGATCAAGACCCTGACAGTCGCCGATGCCCATATCCTCGCAAGTCAGCCCTATGCCGAAGGCGTCACACCGACCGTGTCGACGAATGCCACGCTGCGTTTCGGCTCCGCCGAGGCATCGGGATTGGTCATGGGCGTCGGCGAGCAGTATTTCGCGGTCACGGGCGGCGTCCTGGCCCAGGGCCGGCTCTTCGACGCGGACGACGTCCGGCGGCTCTCGCAGGATGTGGTCATCGACCAGAACACTGTCAGTGCCCTGTTCGCGCGGACCGGCCAGGACCCGATCGGCAGCGTCATCCTGATCGGCTCGGTCCCTGCCCGCGTGATCGGAGTGATGCGGCCCCAGCAGAGCGGCTTCGGCGCCAGCCTGAACCCGCAGGTCTACCTGCCTTACACCACCGTCCAGGGCCGTTTCCTCGGGGATCTCTCGCTGCGCAGCATCATCCTGCGCGTCAATGACGACACACCGATGGAGTCGGCGCAGAGCGCCGTCACCGAGTTGTTGACGCATCGCCACCGCGCCGAGGATTTCTTTATCCGGAACAATGACGCAATCCGTCAGGCGATCACCAGCAACAACGCGACCTTCGCGCTGCTGATCGCCTCGATCGCCGTGATCTCCCTGCTCGTCGGCGGTATCGGCGTGATGAATATCATGCTGGTCTCGGTGATCGAGCGCACCGGCGAGATCGGCCTGCGCATGGCCGTGGGCGCGCGCCGCGGCGACATCCTCCAGCAGTTCCTGATCGAGGCCTCTCTGGTCTGCTTCATCGGGGGCGTGCTCGGTATCGCTCTGGCGCTCTCCATCGGCTGGGGATTCGCGCTCTCCGGCTCGCCGGTTCGCTTCATCTACTCGGCCGAGGCCTTCGCGGCAGCGATTGCCTGCTCGACGCTGATCGGTGTCGGCTTCGGATTCCTGCCGGCGCGCAATGCCGCGGGTCTCGACCCGGTCGAGGCCCTGGCCCGAGGCGCCTGAGGCTCTTACTGGAAGCCTGCGGCCTGCAACGCGAACAGCTCGGCGTAGCGCCCGTGCAGCGCGATGAGCTCCTCATGGCTGCCGCTTTCGAGGATGGCGCCATTCTCCAGCACCAGGATGCGGTCGGCCATCCGGACGGTCGCGAAGCGGTGCGAGATCAGCAATGCGGTCTTCGCCTCGCTCAGATTGCGGAAGCGTTCGAAGATCTCCGCTTCAGCGCGGGCATCCAGCGCTGCGGTCGGCTCGTCGAGAACCAGGATCGCTGCGTCGCGGAAATAGGCTCTGGCAATCGCGATCTTCTGCCATTCGCCCCCCGAGAGATCGAGCCCCCGCGCAAAGACGCGGCCCAGCATCTGCTCGTAGCCCTCCGGCAGCGTCTCGATCAGCGGATGGGCGAGGCTCTTCTGCGCGGCGTCGATGACCCGCGGACGATCGCTGAGGCAGCCGACCCGCCCAATGCCGATATTCTCTGCGGCGGTCATGTGATAGCGCACGAAATCCTGGAAGATGGCGCCGATCTGGTGCTGCAGGTCGGCGATGCCGATATCGCGGATGTCGATGCCGTCGACGAGGATGCGGCCCTCGTCCGGCTCGTAGAGCCTGGTCAGCAGCTTGACGATCGTGGTCTTACCGGCCCCGTTTTCACCGACGAGAGCAAGTGTCTCGCCGACGGTAATGGAGAAACTGAGATCGCGCAGCGCCCAGGCATCCTTGCCGGGATAACGGAATCCGACCTTGTCGAAGACGATACCCTGCCGCATCGGCACCGGAAATGGTCTTGGATTCGGTGGGGCGACCATCGTCGAGCGGAGATCCATGAACGAGAAGAAATCATCGAGATACTGGGTCAGCGACGTGATCTGGGTCAGGCCGAGGATCAGCCGCTCGAACAGGCCGTTCAGCCGCAGCAACGAGCCGGCGAGAAAGGTGAGATCGCCGATGCCGAGTTCACCCTTCAGGGCGCGCCAGGCGATGACGGCATAGGCAGCGTAATAGGCCAACGAGGCGATTGCCCCAAACAGACTGCCCCAGAGCGTACGCCGAGCCGCGAGATCGCGATTGCCACGATGGACCTTGTCGGCGAGTTCGGCAAAGCGGCCCGCCAGGTAGGCGCCGAGCCCGAACAGCTTCATCTCCTTGGCGGATTCGGCCGCTGAACCGACGATCTGGATGTAATCCATTTGCCGGCGCTCGGACGTGACCGAGACGTTCAGCCCATAACCCTTTGCATTGAAATGCGCTTCACCGGCGAGCGTTGGCAGGAGTGCGAGCAACAGCAGAATGATCAGCAGGGGCGCATAGGAGAACAGGCCGATGACAAACAGGATGAGCGAGACGAAATCCTGAGCCTGGCTCAGCAGGGAGGTCAGCAGCTGGTTACCCATGAAGCGCTGGGTGCGGGCCCGCTGCAGCCTGTCCTGCGCAGAGCTGGCCTCGATGTCGCGCAGATCCAGGCTCGCCACCTGCTTGATGAGCGCGACACCGAGCGCATTATCATGGCGCTCGGTCAGGACCCTTTCCACGAAGGCTCCGATGCGCGCGAGCGCATTTGCCGCCGCGACGAGCAGAAACTCGAGCAAGAGCCAGCCGGCGACCGCGCTCAGGCGCCCGCTGTCCACCCAGTCCGCCAGCGTCGGTCCAGGAGCTGGTGAGGCGGTCTGGAGGATGATCTCGTCGACGATCAGCTTGCCGATGAAGAGCACGAGCGGCGGCTGAGCGGCGCGCAGCAGGCGCAAGACGATGATCGTGGCCGACAGCGCGGGACTCGTCTGCCAGAACGAGTGCAGCAGCCGGGGCAGCAGGGCCAAGGTCCGGAAACGCTGGCGTAGCGCTGGCCCAGCGGAGAACGAGGCGGCGGTCATCTGACGAACTCTGATGGAGCCGCAACGATCGGACCGCAGCAGCAAGGATGGCAGCTTCGGGACATTCTAAGCCTCTGCAAGCTCGCCGCGGCGCTCGTCAGAGGCTCCGGCACAAGAGCCGTCGCGTCTCGACAGGTGGATTGCGCGATGGTCGTCCAGGCCCAAGGGCGGCCGGTGCGCGATCAGGATGAACGTCGCCAGCGGCAAGTCCTGGCGCAAGGTCGCGAGCAGATCGCGTTCGGCTGCCGGGTCGAGCGCACTGGTCGCCTCGTCGAGCACGATCCAGTCCGGCTTCTGGAGATGGATACGGGCAAGCGCCAGCCGCTGGCGCTCGCCGCCGGACAGGCCGCGGCGCGCGTCGTTCCAGGTMGGCTCGTCGATTTCCCACAACTGGACCATGCCGACGGCCTCCAGGGCTCGCTCATAGTCCTCGGCCCGATGGGTCTCAGGGGAGGCGGGATAGGCCAATGCTCCCCGCAGCCCGCCGAGGGGCAGGTAGGGCTGCTGCGGCAGKAAGACCATTTTGGCATCCGGCCGTTCGATTTGCCCCGTGCCATGCCGCCACAACCCGGCAAGGGCCTTCACCAGGGCGCTCTTGCCATGCCCGGAGGGCGCTGAAATCCAATACGTCCCGCCTGCTTCAAGCCTGATCTCGGGGAGGGGCTCGAGGGCGCGGCCGTCGGGGACGCGGAGGGCGACATCCTGCAGCAGGATCCGGTTCTCCTGTCCCGTGACGAGCGCTGGCCGCGGCGCGTCCACGTTGTCCTCGGCTGCTCCGAGGAAATAACTCAGGCGGCTGGCCGATGCCGCGAGCTCGGCAAGATCGCGATAGGAGAAGATGAACCAGGAAAGCGTGGTCACGACGTTCTGGAAGGCCGAGCCGATCTGCATCAAACCGCCGAAGGTGACGCGCCCGGCCAGGAAGGCCGGCAACGCCAGGAAGAGCGGGATGCGCAGGACCGTCTGCATATAGGGCCTGGTGAAGCAGCCGAGGATCAACTCGCGATTGGCGAGGCCGCGCCAGTTCTGGATGATCGCGCCGAAGCGCTCCGAGAGCAGGCGCCGTTCGGCCGCCTCGCCATTCGCCAGAGCGACGGCCTCGACATGCTCGCGCAGCCGCGTCAATGCGAAGCGGAAATCGGCCTCGCGGCGCTGCTGCTCGAAGGCGAGGGATTTCAACGGCTTGCCGAGCCAATGCGTCAGGCCGCTCGAGATCGCGACGTAGAGCGGCGCAGCCCAGACCATGTAGCGCGGGATCTCGATCGCGATGCCTCCAACCGTGAAGGCGAGGGCAAAGGTCGAGAGCGACCACAGGATCGCGAAGAAGGAGACCAGCGCGACGATGTTGGTGATGAGCTCGATCGCCTCTCCGGTGAGCTTGTCGACAAAGATGCGGCAGTCTTCGGCGATGCGCTGGTCCGGGTTGTCGAGGCCGTTATCCGTGCGGTCGCGCAGATGCCAATAGGCCTTGTTGGAGAGCCAGCGGTCGAGCGCGGCTTCGGTCAGCGAGCGGCGCCAGCGGATCTGCAGCATCTTGCGCAGGTAGCTGCCACTCAGGAACAGGCTCACGCTGATGGCGATCAGCCCGAAGAACACCGCGATCTGGCGCAGTGTCGCATCGACATCGAGCTTCTGCAGCGCGTTGTAGAAATCCGCCGTCCAGGCGATCAGGCGGACAGAAACCTGAACCCCGGCCAAGCCGAGCCCGAGCACGAGCGCGAAATAGACCAATCCGGCCCGCCCGCCCGGCCCGCTGATGCAGAGCCGGGTCAACAGCGTGATCTGCGAGATGATCCTGGTCACGAAGAGGCCCTGGGCGAACTGCGTCGCGGCGAGGGCGGTTCCGGCGTGTCGAGCCTGAAGATCGCGTCGCCAATGCCTTTCAGGCTTTCCTGGTCATGGCTGGCACAGTCGGTCGGCAACAGCACAGCCAGATCATCGATGCCGAGATCGCGGAGCTGATAGGGCGTGCCATGGCCGTATTCGAGATGGCCGCGCCCGATGATACCGATGACGAGCGGGTTGTCTTGTGCCTTTGCCAGATGATCGGCGATGCCGCAGGCGAAGGCGCGATCCCAGGTCTGCTGGGCTCGAATGAAGCGATCGAAGCGGTCCGGCTCCATGGCGCGTGGGCGATCTGGCCCGGCGAAACCGCTCATGATTCCGGCGAGATAGCGCCGGTACCCCTCCGTCGCGGGGGCAGGCGGCGTCACGCCATCGCGCTCTTCGATGGGAATCGCATCCCAACCGACCTGGCCGACACGCGTGACCAGCGGCCGATGGCAGTTGAGTGCGAGCATCGGCACGCGCTGCTGTCGGCAGAAATGGAAGAGCGGCAGGTAGAGCTCGGGATCGAAACCCCAGACCTGTGCCCATTCCGACCGCTCCAGGAAGGTCGCGGTGTCCATCTCGCCCTCGACCCAGGCGTCGAGCACCGGCTGGAGCCGACGTGGGAACATCTCGAAACCGACCGCCATCTGCGGCCGCAGCGTATGCAGGAACGCCGTGACATGGAGCTGCCAGCGATGGATCTCGGCGATGTCATGGCTCTCGCCGAGCAGCACGACGCGCTTCTGCGCCATCGTCCGCATCAGGTCGTACTGGGCAATGGCCTCGCCGGTCTCGGGCAAGAGCCAGGTCGCGCGCCGATGAGCCAGGGTCACGGATCCGGCGGTGGGGGAGGGTTCAGCCATGGGGATTGCCGAGCGGAACGCCGTCGAAGGCCGCGGCCGGGCCGCGCAGCACGAGGCCGAACGGCTGGCCGTCGGAATCATGCGCTGCAAGCTCGACCTCCGATCCGGCGACCTGCCGCAGCCAGCTTGCGACCGCACCAGCGCGCAAGTGAAGGTGGAAGTCGCCCTGCATGATGTTGACGAAGCCCATGGCCGGCTTCGGCTCTGGCAGCGCACCTCCCCAATGCTGGGCCAGGCCCGGTTTCGTGAAATCGATCGAGATCGGCACGCCATTGCGCAGGATCGCGGCGAAGGTCGCGGCACCGAGATCATCCTCGGGCACATCAGGCGATCCGCCGCCGGCAGCGCTCTCGCGCTCGACCGGCTCCAGGGCCTCACCGGCGCCGAATGGGGCAAGCGCCTTGTCGAAGAGCTCCAACCCGTCGAGCCCGATCAGGCTGAACAACACCTCGCCGGCGGCGTCCTGGCACTCGAGCCTGGGCAGCACCCGGTCGCGCATCTTGCTGGTGCGGTCCGCGACCAGCCGGGTCACGACCGCAAGATCGAGCGTGCTGTCGTGGAACTCGCCTGCGAGGCGCGCCCTGGTCCCGTCGATCGAGACGGTGCCGACCACGCCCATGCGCTCATGCGTCGCGCCGCCGGAGCGTGCGCTCAGCATGACGCGGCCCATGGCGGGCAGGCTTGCCAGGATTTCGGCCGAGGGTTGCTTCAGCAGTTCGCGGGGATGTGTGGTGCTTGTCATAAGGGGGCTCCAAGGAAWGGATGCGACGCTCCGGGGTCTCGCTCGGAGCGTCGCGTGACCAACCGCGCTTGTCACAGCGGCGGCCCGTCAATCGGGTGGCGCTAGGTCCGCTGCGTCTCAGAACTCAACCGAGGCTGCGAGCTTGAAGGTACGGCCCGCCGCGGTCTGCAGTTCGAGCGGGTTGGTCGCGGCGACTGCGGCCGAAGCCGGAACCTTGTCGAAATTATAGACGTTCGAGAAATAGCGGCGGTCGAAGATGTTCTGCACGCCGCCGCGGACCGTGATGTACGAGGTCGGCTTCCAGTTCAGGAAGGCATCGAACACGGTGTAGCCCGCCGGCTTGAAGATGGTCGGCGCGCTGGCGCGGGTGACGCCCGCCCCCAAGGTTCCGATGACCTCGGCCTCCAGCCCATATTCGGGCATCAGGTATTTCAGCCCGGCGACAGCGGTAAACGGGGTGATCGAGTTATACGGCGTGGTCAATGCGCCAGCATCCGCTTTTTGCGTGCCGTATTGGTAGCTCAACGCGACATTGGCGAGCCAGCGCTCGTGGAATTTCCACTCGGCCGATGCCTCGATACCGGAAATCTTGACGCTCGAGAGGTTGCGATAGGTCAGATCGGTCGAACCGAGGATCGGCGCGAAGTTCTGAATGAAGTCCTTGTAATCGGCATGGAAGACGCCGACCGAGAACCAGCCATTGTCGAAGCGGCCGCGGATGCCGGCTTCGTAGGACGTGACGCTCTCGGGCTTGAGATCCGGGTTCGGGATCAGGTTCTGGGTGCCCATCGGCAGCGACGTATAGAGCTGCTGCGCGGTCGGCATCTTGAAGCCCTGGGCGTAGCGGGCATAGAGTGAATAGGTCTCGTCGAGCTTGAAGATCGTGCCGACCTGCGGGATCAGCTTATGCGAGTCGATCTCGCGCGGAGCCTTGCCCGGCACGATGACGTAGCCTGGCCCAATGCTCGGGTCGATCTTGTAATTGGCGTAACGGACGCCCGGCGTGATCGTCCAGCGACCGTTTAGCAATTCGATTTCGTCCTGCAGATAGAAATCGTAGCGCGTCGTCGTCGCGTTGGCGAAGTTGAAGCCGCCTGCAATCGTCGTGGTGGTGACGCCGGTCGACATGTTCCGGACGTCGTCGCGACGCTCATAATCGGTCTTGGTGACGTCGCCCTGGAACCCGTAGGTCAGCCTGTGGAAGCTCGAGCCKAGCGCGAAGCTCGACTTGGCCTGGATGTCGAGCTGGGAGAATTGTTCGGAATAGTCGAGGAAGCCGCGGGTGAAACGCTGCTGGCTGTTGGTCTGCGTCTGGTAGCGATTATTGGTGACCTCACGCTTCTGTGGCGAGAACGATGCCTGCCAGCGGATCGAGTCGAGGAAGCTCGTGCCGACATCCCATTGATGCTCGAAGGCGATGCGCTGGCGTGACTTCACTTCATCTCGGATATAGGGTCCGTTGCGGAGACCAGACGCCAAGACATTGTAGTCCCAGAGCTGATTTACCTTTGAGCTGTTGTCGAAATACTCTCCGGTCAGCTTGAACGTATGGTCTGTCGTCGGCGAGAAGACGATCTTGCCGAAGGCGTTCCAAACCGTGCTGTCGAGCGGGTTCAGCGTGTCGCAGCCGAGATAGCGCAGGCTCGGCACGGGGCAGCCCCAGCGGCCGCCATCGGCCCGGGCACGGCTGAGTTTGGCCTCCTCCGCCGTCTTCTGGCTCAGGCCGACAATGGCCTCGAGGGCAGGGGTGAGCCTGAAGGCCGCAATGCCGGTCTTGGTGAAGGAGCGGTCGAAACTGTCATACCCGGCATCGAGACGTACGGCATACGGCTTGTCCTTGCCTTTCAGCAGGTCCTGGGGATCGAGCGTACGATAGGCGACGATGCCGCCCAGAGCATCGGCGCCCCAGAGCACGGAGCCCGGGCCACGCACGATCTCGACGCTCTTCAGGAAGGGCATCTCGACAAAGTTGCGATTGCCATCAGTGATGCGCTCGATCACACGCGATCCATCGACCTGCATCTGGACGCGGTTGCCGCCGACCCCCCGGATCGTGAAGCCATCGAGGTTGCCGAACGGGTCGGTGCCGCTGGTGAGGCGGTTGACGCTGACGCCCGGCTGGTAGCGGACGAGGTCCTGCATGTCGCGCGTCATGCGCTCGTCGAGTTCCTGCCGTGAGATAACGTTCACGACGCCGGGAACATCGAGAACCTGCTTTTCACCGCGTGTCGCCGTGACCGTAATCTGGTCGAGCGTGAACGCCGGTGACGCACTGCCGCCATCTGCGATCGCTTGAGAGTAACAAATCGTGCTTTGAAGGATTGTAAAAAGGAAAGTGGCTGAAAAATATAGTTTTGATTTGTTCTTCATTGGAAGATCCCAGTCCATTTGCGGGTGGATGTAGTCCGCTGGTACTAGGATTCGCAATTGTAAATTTGACACAGTGTTTTCTGATGTACTTTTGTAGTGAAGTACATGCAATCTATAATAGATATAGATTCTAATTATTCTACTTTAGCAATTGCGCGGGGAACTGCTTGCGCCGCATCGCCTGCGCGCGACCAGGGTACACCCCGCCGTCGGGGGCAGCGTCAGTCGGCGCAGATAGCGACATGGAGACATAAAGATGTCTTTATATTCCCATTGACTGCGGCGAGCATTTGGACCTAGGTTGGGGTGTCGTGGTTCTCTGGGTCTGTTTGCCCGGAGCTAAGAGGGAAGCCGGTGCGTCGAGGTCGCTATTGACCTGGGCAAGGCCGGCGCTGCCCCCGCAACTGTAAGCGGTGAGCCGCTGTCCAAGATGTGTCACTGAGGCCGGCAAGGTCTCGGGAAGGCCGGACAGCAGCGATGACCCGTGAGCCAGGAGACCTGCCTCGACGAACTGAACGTCCTCGGGCGGGGTGTCCCGGTGGAGCGCTTTGCGATTGCGCAGGCTCTTCGCCGGCGGAATCCTGGACGCGTCCGCTTTGGCCTTTGCTCCCAACTTCTGGGGTAAGCCTATGTCATCTTCACTTCCTGTCGCGACCCTTGGGACGCCGCGCATTGGTCCGCGCCGCGAACTCAAACTCGCTCTCGAAAGCTATTGGTCGGGCAAGTCGACCGAAAGGGACCTGCTCGACACCGCCGCCGCATTGCGCGCCGCCAACTGGGCCCGCCAGAAGGCACGCGGCGTCACCGTCATCCCGTCGAACGACTTTTCGTTCTACGATCAGGTGCTGGACATCAGCGTGATGGTCGGCGCGATTCCCGAGATCTATGGCTGGAAGGGTGGTCCGGTCGGGCTGGCGACCTATTTCGCCATGGCGCGAGGTGCGCAAAGCGAGACCGAGCCGCACACCTCCTGCGGCCATGCCCACCACGACCACGAGCATTCCCACGGCGCCCCGGCGCAGGAAATGACCAAGTGGTTCGACACCAACTACCACTACATGGTGCCCGAATTCGCGACCGGACAGCGCTTCGCACTGTCCTCGCTCAAGGCGGTCGACGAGTATCGTGAGGCCAAGTCACTCGGCTACGACACCCGCCCCGTTCTGCTTGGGCCGGTCACCTATCTGAAACTCGGCAAGAGCAAGGACGCCAGCCTCGATCCGCTCTCGCTGCTCGGCGAGTTGCTGCCGGTCTATATCGATGTGCTGCGCCGCCTTTCCGCCAATGGTGCCGAATGGGTCCAGATCGACGAGCCTTGTCTGGTGCTCGATCTCGACGAGGCCGCCCGCGACGCCCTGCGCCGGACCTATGCCATCATCGCCCATGCCTTGCCGCAGCTGAAGGTCATGCTGACGACCTATTTCGGTGGTCTCGGCGACAATCTCGACACGGCGGTCACGCTGCCTGTCGCAGGCCTTCATCTCGACCTCGTGCGCGCTCCCGCGCAGCTCGAGGAGGTGCTGGCCAAGGCACCGCGCGGGCTCGTGCTGTCGCTCGGCATGATCGATGGCCGCAACATCTGGCGGGCCAACCTGCCGGCGCTGCTCGGCCGGCTCGAGCCGGTGGTCGCCAGGCGCGGCACCGACCATGTCCAGATCGCGCCCTCCTGCTCGCTGCTGCACACGCCGATAGATCTCGATCTCGAAACCGATCTCGACTCCGACCTGAAGAGCTGGCTCGCCTTCTCCGTACAGAAGATGGGCGAACTCTCGGTGCTGGGCAAAGCCCTCGCGGGTGGCCGCGACAGCGTCAGGGATGCCCTGGACGCTTCGGCGGCCGCAGCGGCGGCCCGAAAGGCTTCGCCGAAAGTCCACGATGCCGCAGTGGCTGCGCGTGTCGCGGCGGTGACGCCCAGCATGACGGACCGCAAGAGCCCCTTCGCAGCCCGAGCGAAATTGCAGCGCGAACGCTTCAACCTGCCAGCCTTCCCGACGACAACGATCGGCTCCTTTCCGCAGACCGCCGAGGTCCGCAAGGCCCGCTCGGCTCATGCCAAGGGCCTGATCAGCGATGCCGACTATGAGCAATTCCTGCGTGAGGAGACGGAGCGCACGGTGCGCTGGCAGGAGGAGATTGGCCTCGACGTGCTCGTCCATGGCGAGTTCGAGCGCAACGACATGGTGCAGTATTTTGGCGAGCAGCTCGCCGGCTTCGCCTTCACCAAACATGGCTGGGTCCAGAGCTACGGCTCGCGCTGTGTGCGGCCGCCGATCCTGTTCGGCGACGTCTCGCGGCCGCAGCCGATGACGGTCGGCTGGTGGACCTATTCGCAGTCGCTGACGGTGAGGCCGATGAAGGGCATGCTGACCGGGCCCGTGACGATCCTGAACTGGTCTTTCGTCCGCGACGACATCCCGCGCAGTGCCTCCTGCCGCCAGATCGCGCTGGCGATCCGCGACGAGGTCATCGATTTGGAGAAGGCCGGTGCCGCGATGATCCAAATCGACGAGGCGGCGCTGCGCGAGGGGCTGCCGCTGCGCAAGAGCGAGTGGAAGGGCTATCTGGACTGGGCGGTGGGCAGCTTCAGGCTCTGTGCCTCGGGCGTCACCGACGCAACCCAGGTGCACACCCATATGTGCTACTCGGAGTTCAACGACATCATCGACGCGATCGCCGCGATGGACGCCGATGTGATCTCGATCGAGACCTCGCGGTCGAAGATGGAATTGCTCGACGCCTTCAAGACCTATCGCTACCCCAACGAGATCGGTCCCGGCGTCTATGACATCCACTCGCCGCGGGTGCCCGAGGTGGGCGAGATGACGAGCCTGATGAAGCTCGCTCGCCTCCAGCTCGCAGACGAACAGCTCTGGATCAACCCCGATTGCGGCCTGAAGACCCGCAAATGGGAGGAGGTCAGGCCTGCTCTCGTCAATATGGTCGAAGCCGCGCGGCACGTCCGGGCAGCCGCTCGCTGAGCGCCTGAGGCTCGTCGCGGCGGCGCAGGACACCGCCGCGACGTCGCCGTCAAGCCGGCATCGCCTCTCGAAGCTTCTTGGCGGGTCGGGGATCTCTGCACGGGGGGACCGAGGGGACTGCGCATGCAGCTCCATGCCGTACTGTCTTGCGTGAGGTGCCCGACGCTCGTTTGCGCCTTGGCAATTGACGCAGCCAACAGCGGTGCTATCCAAACGTCAGGAGGGCAGCCCTTGTCCGCGTGGCGCCAGAGAGCAGAATCGAGCCGTTGGGTCGCGGTCGCCGTGGCCTATCTGCTCGTGCTCCAGGTGGTTCTGACAGGGCTCGCGTCGGGTGCCAATGCTGCGAGTATCGCTCTCGATCGCACTCTGGCCATAACGCTTTGCTCGCCGGGGGCTTCTTCACCGAGTGACACGACCGACCGCGGCACGGCGCAGCATGATCTGATGAGCGGCTGCGCGCTCGGTTGCTCTCATCCAGCCCAAGCGAATGTGCCGTCAGCAATCGGCTTTCTGCCAGTTGTCTATCGGATCGTCGACCTGAACGCCTTGATCCGGCATCTCGACGCGCCTCATGGCTTTGTCGCCGGCCGATCGCCCGCCAATCCCCGCGCACCGCCGGTCTGAGCCCTGAGCAAGCCGCCATGCGTTCGCGCATGGATGGCCGCTCTGTTGCGCGACCTCGGCTTCAAGGCCGATTTGCCCGCCATCCCCAGCAGATGCGCACCAGATTCGCTGATCCTAGCATTCGGCGCGATGTCTGCCCGGCACGCAAATGAAGCGCGGGGGCTCGCGCCTGTGATGCCTCGGCTCACCATGCCAACGGTTCCTTTGCCGATCGCAATCCGACCGGGGCCGCATGTCGGGATCGCCATCACCGGCCGGCACTCACCGTCCGGTGACCACACTCAACGGCATCGAGCGTCATGGGCTCTCACGAGCCCGTCGCCGAACTGCCCTCACAGACCAAGGATTACGCCATGAAGACCCATCTCCTTGCAGCGATGTTCGTCACTCTGGGAACAACCGGTGCGCTCGCTCATATCACCCTCGAAACGCAGCAGGCTCCGGTCGGCTCGACCTACAAGGCCGTGTTGCGCGTGCCCCATGGTTGCAAGGGCGCGTCAACAACGAAGGTCCGCGTCCGGATTCCCGAGGGCGTGATCGCGGTCAAGCCGATGCMCAAGCCCGGCTGGACACTGGAAACGGTGAAGGGCCCCTATGGCAAGGCTTTCGACTACTACGGCACACCGACTTCGGAAGGCGTGAAGGAAGTGGTCTGGAGCGGCGGCAGGCTGCTTGACGAGCACTATGACGAGTTCGTGCTGCGCGGTTATCTGACCYCCGACCTCAAGGCCGACACCGTCCTCTACGTACCGGTCGTCCAGGAGTGCGAGGGCGGCGCAGTCGAACGCTGGATCGAGATCCCGACTGAGGACAAGAGCGCGGACGACTACAAGTATCCGGCTCCCGGTCTGAAGCTCACCCCGAAAAAGTAAACCGAGCAAGTGGCCGGGCTTCGCGCCCGGCTGCTGGGAGTTGCCATGCGCTGGCCCCTTCGCCTCGCCTTCGTCCTGACCTGCGCCTTGGCTGTCGCCACGGCAATAACCGGACGCGCCTTCGCTCATGCCGCGCTGATCGCCGCCTCGCCGGCGGACGGCGCGGTCGTGACCAACGCCCCTGCGGTGTTGACACTGAGCTTCAGTGAACCGGTGTCGCCGCTCATCCTGAAGCTAATCGGACCAGACAGCACGTCCCGCACACTCGATCGGTTCGTGCTGAAGGACAGGACGCTGATGATCGAAGCGCCCGCCGAACTGTCAGCCGGAACGCATGTTCTGAGCTGGCGCGTCATTTCCGAGGATGGGCACCCAGTTGGTGGGGCAGTGGTCTTCTCAGTCGGTGCGCCCAGCGGCCAGTCGCCAACTCCTGAGACACGGACTGATCCTGCTGTGCGGGCTACCCTATGGCTGGGAAAGGTAGGGCTCTATCTGGGCTTGCTCATGGGGCTCGGCGGGGCAGCCTTTGCGACCTGGGTTGGTCCMTTGCCTCGCGATGCCCGGCGACCGCTCGGATTGTTCATCCTGCTCGGATCTGCCGCCTTGCCGCTGGCACTCGCMGCGCAAGGGCTCGATATCCTGGATCGCTCCCTCGGCAGCCTGGGCGAAGCGGACGTCTGGAGCGCCGCGGCCGCCAGCAGCTTTGGCCGCACGGCGCTGGCTGCAGCCGTCGCATTTCTGCTCGGAATGGCCTCCCGGGCGGTACGCGGCCGCATGGGGCCGGTCTTCGCTGGAGCAGCCCTCCTGACTGTAGGGGTGGCGCTCGCCGCGAGCGGCCATGCCAGCGCGGCCAGCCCGCAGTGGTTGATGCGGAGTGCAGTCTTTGTTCACGCCGTCAGCGTCTCCGCCTGGGCAGGAGCCTTGGTGCCGCTGTTCTTCGCTCTGCGGGAGGCCGACGCAATTACCGTGCTGCGCCAGTTCTCGCGTTGGATACCTGTCGTTGTTGGCTTGACCCTGCTCAGCGGTGGCATCCTGGCGGTGGTTCAGCTCGAACAGCCAGGCGCACTGATCTCGACCGGCTATGGCTGGGTTCTGCTGATCAAGCTCGCCTGGGTTGCAATCCTGCTGGGCCTGGCCGCCATCAACCGCTACCGCCTCACGCCCCTTGTCCTGTCTCGAACGGGCATCGCCGCCAAGACGATGCGGCGCATGATCGCGGCCGAAACCTTGCTGGTGTTCCTTGTCCTTGGCACCGTTGCGACCTGGCGCTTCACGCCGCCGCCGCGGGCACTTCTCGATGCGGCCGCGCCGCCTGCATCGGTCCACATTCACACGGCCAAGGCGATGGCGGACATCCGCATCTCGCCTGGACGTGCGGGGCCAGCCTCCATTTCGATTTCACTGCTCGACGGGGAGTTTGGACCGCTCACGGTCAAGGAAGTTCGCTGCGTGATGTCGAACCCGTCGGCCGGGGTCGAACCGATCGAGCGTCAGGCCGTCCGGTCGAGCGACGGCGCCTGGCATGTCGACAGCCTCGTCATTCCCATCGGTGGTCGGTGGACCATCGAACTCGAAATCCTGGTCTCCGATTTCGAGATGATCCGCCTCGGTGAGACCGTGGAGATCAAGCCATGACGACTGACATGACGCGCCGGGACCTGACAGCACTGGCCGCGACAGGGGCGCTCTCGGGCTTGTTCGGACATGTGCGCGCGGCCGAGGCACAACCTGCGGCAACGGGTTCCGCGCCGATGCGCGTCGCGATGCTTGTCCACCCGGATATGGTCCTGCTCGATCTCGTCGGTCCGCTGACGGTGTTCTCGCTTCTGCAGGCTGAAACTCATCTGGTCTGGAAGGGCAGGGCAGCCGTCACCAGCGATGTGAAACTGCCGGTCACGCCAACAACGACATTCTCCGAATGCCCCCGCGATCTCGACGCCCTGTTCGTCCCCGGCGGGTTGAAGGGCAGTGTCACCCTGATGGGGGATAGCGAGGTGCTGGGTTTCCTCGCCGAACGCGGCGCGCAAGCTCGTTATGTCACAAGCGTCTGCACCGGCTCTCTGCTGCTCGGAGCCGCGGGACTGTTGAAGGGCTATCGAGCGACCTCGCACTGGTATGTCCGGGATCTACTGCCTTTGATGGGCGCAAAGCTCCAGACTGATCGCGTCGTGATCGATCGCAACCGGATGACTGGCGGAGGTGTGACGGCCGGACTGGATTTCGGATTGACGCTCGCTGCTGCGCTCGTGGGTGAGGAAACCGCACGCCGCATCCAGCTCGTCCTTGAATACGACCCGCAACCGCCCTTCGATTCAGGCGCGCCTGAGCGTGCGGACAAGACGAATGTCCAAGATGTCCTCGCGCGCCGGTCACCGCTGATTGCAATGGCGAAGGCACAGGCCGAACAGGCGAGGTCACGCCTCGCGCTCTGAAGCACCGGCGCGAATTCCATGATCGAGGACGAACCGCTTGCGTCACGTCCCCGGCAACAAGCGCACCACATCATCGGACCGGACATCGTGTCTGGTCCGATGATCTAACCTTGTGTTTGCATCGCCTTTCCCGAAAGCCGCAATCTACATTTCGGGCCAATGCTTTAGGTCCGCGATATGCGAGCGGGATGGGTGAATATCTCGAAGCCGTCGCCGCGTGCGATCCCGATCAGCGTCATTCCGGCATCGGCTGCCGTCCGTATGGCCAGCGCCGAGGGAGCGGAGACGGCAGCGAGAATTGGTAGTCGAGTTATGGCAGCTTTCTGAACCATCTCGACCGAGATGCGGCTGGTGAGGACACCGATGCCCGTCTCGGCCTCGCACTTCTGGCGGGCGAGTGCCCCGACCAGCTTGTCGAGGGCATTGTGCCTGCCCACGTCTTCGCGCAGGACAGCAAGGCCTTGGTGGCGCTCCCAGAGAGCGGCAGCATGCACTGCGTGCGTCTGACGATTCAGCGTTTGCTGGCCCGAGATCGATTGAACCGCCATCATGATCTCCTCAGGAGAGAAATTCAGGCCGAGCGGAACCGAATCCAGAGGCCGTATCGCCTCGGAGAGCTGCTCGATGCCGCACAAGCCGCAGCCGGTCGGTCCTGCCAGATAGCGACGGCGATGCTGGAGCTTCTCCGCAGGCGCATCAGCGAGCCAGATTTGCAACTCGATGCCGATCTCCTGCTCGATGATCGCAAGCGAGTGGATTTCATCCAGCGAGGTGATGATACCTTCGGTCAGGCTGAACCCGATCGCGAAATCCTCGAGATCATCGGGTGTCGCCATCATCACGGCGTAAGATGATCCGTTATAGGTGATCGCGATCGCAGATTCTTCCGGCACGGCGCGGCTGCTCGGAGCAAGGCCGCCATTTCGCCAGACCGTCGATTCTACCCGGAGGTGGCTCTCCATATCGATCGTCCTGCTGCGCCGACCGGAGATCGGACCGTCGCCTGCGAAAAATGGCACAGACCCACTGTCGTTGCGAGCGCCGCTGAGGAGGCATGGCGCGCTTCGTCCGAACAAGACGGAGAAGCGCGGGTGGGCTTGGCGCCCCAATGAAGCGCAGCGAGCGCTGGTCTGTATGTGACAGCGAAGCCGGAGCTCTCGTGGCACGGGCGCCTTCCAATCCGGACAGACCCTGGGTGCGCACTCATCATGTGCCGCGGCGAAAGTCGAAATTGACCTTGCTGGAGCATCTGGGACAAGATGAGGCGTGGTTACGGTCACGGCTCCCGAGTTTCGGGGCGCTCATCGACTGAATGCCGGACAAGGGCGCTCCTGGCGGGTGCTGTTGATCGCCTCGTCGCTGGTGCTCGCCAGCACGTCGAGCTTGGCCGAAGAGCTCAAGCCTTGGTTTGCCGAAACCACCCCAACACTCGTTCTCGACCGCCTCGACGGCGCTCGTATCGATCTGGCGGAGCTGCCCGGCGGTCCCGTGATCGTCCATTTCTTCGCGACATGGTGCGCCCCCTGCATCGAGGAGATGGCCTCGCTGAACGCACTCGCGGCTCAGCAGCCGGTCCAGCTCACGATCCTCGCCGTCGATGTCGGCGAGGTCGACGCCCGGGTCAGGACCTTCTTCCGCGAGCGCCCGGTTTCATTCCCCATCCTGCTGGACCGCGACCGCAGCGCGATGAAGGCCTGGCATGTTGAGGGATTGCCGACGAGCTTCGTGCTCGATCGCGACCTGAGCCCGGCCTTCAAGGCCGAAGAGCCGCTCGATTGGACGGGCCCGGCCGTCATCCGCGTGCTGACGCGACTGTCGCAGCGCAAGAACGGGACGCCGGCGGAACAGACGATCGATGGAAGCCAGAGCAGGGAGGAGATCCGATGATTACGCGTCGTGACATGCTGAAAACCGGTGCCGTGGTCGCAGCTGCGGGGTTTGTGGCTCCGCACCACGTCCTCGCCCAGGACGCCGTCTTTGCGCCTTCGCCCGGTGCCTGGCGCAATTTCGAGGTGCTGACCCGGCTCGAATTGCCGGCGAAGGGCGGGGCACAGGCCTGGATTCCGCTGCCATCAGTGCAGGAGGGCGAATGGATCAGGTTGGGTAAAAACGCCTGGCAGAGTAACGCTGCCTCGGCGGAGGTCGTCAGTGATCCCAAATATGGCGCGCAGTTGCTGCATGTTGTCTTCAAGGACGGTGAGGCAGCGCCCGCTATCGAGGTTCGCAGCAGTTTTTCGCTGCGCGACCGGGCCGAAGATCTCGGCGCAAGATCCCAGGCGCCAATTCTGAGCGCGGCCGAGCGCAGGCTTTATCTCGAGGCGACCGAGCTGATGCCCACCGACGGCATCGTCAAGGAGACTGCCGATAAGGCGATTGCCGGTAAGGCGAGCGACCTCGACAAGGCGCGAGCGATCTACGAATGGGTTGTCGTGAACACGTTCCGTGACGCCAGGACACGCGGTTGCGGTACCGGCGACGTCGCCTCGATGCTGCGCACCGGCAATCTTGGCGGCAAATGCGCCGATCTGAACGCACTCTATGTCGCGCTGGTACGTGCCGCGGGCATCCCGGCCCGCGACATCTACGGTATTCGCGTCGCGCCTTCGAAGCTCGGCTATGCCAGCCTCGGTGCCGGTTCCGCGACCATCACCAAGGCGCAGCATTGCCGAGCCGAGGTCTGGCTCGATGGCTATGGTTGGGTCGCAACCGATCCCGCCGATGTGCGCAAGGTCGTCCTGGAGGAGCCGCCAGGGAACAATGCAATCGACACGCCCAAGGTGGTGGCCGCGCAAAAGACGCTGTTCGGCGCCTGGGAGGGCAACTGGCTCGGCTACAACATGGCTCATGACCTGGAATTGCCGGGCTCGCGCCACAAGGTGGCATTCCTGATGTATCCGCAGGCCGAAATCGCTGGCGCGTTGCTCGACTGTCTCGATGCCGACACGTTCAAGTACACGATCAAGTCGGCCGAGATCACGGCTTAGTCGGCGAGGCGGATGGGGCGCTGCTCTTCTGGAGACTGGACCATGAGCGACACGATCGACCTTGACACTCCCGCTCCCCCCCGCCTGACCAGCCTGGCACATGGCGGCGGCTGTGGCTGCAAGCTGGCGCCGTCGGTCCTGCAGCAACTGCTTGCGGACCACCCTGCGGCAGGGCCTTACCGTCAGCTTCTCGTCGGCACGGAGACTGGCGACGATGCGGCGGTCTGGCAGATCGACGATGAGACCTGCGTCGTCGCGACGACGGATTTCTTCATGCCGATGGTCGACGATCCGCATGATTTCGGCCGGATCGCGGCGACCAATGCGATCTCGGATGTCTATGCCATGGGCGGCAAGCCGATCATGGCCTTGGCAATCCTCGGCATGCCCCTCGACAAGCTGCCGATCGAGACGACGCGCGAGATCCTGAAGGGCGGCGCCTCGATCTGCGCCCAGGCCGGCATTCCGGTCGCGGGCGGGCACTCCATCGATGCACCCGAGCCGATCTACGGACTTGCAGTGATCGGCCTGTTGAAGCTGCCGAACCTGCGCAGGAACAGCGGTGCGCGGCCGGGCGATGCGCTGATCCTGACCAAGGCATTGGGCGTGGGGATCTATTCGGCGGCCTTCAAGAAGGAGTTGCTGCCAAAGGCCGCCTATGACGAGATGATCGCCTCGACCACCCTGCTCAACCGCGTCGGCGCCGAACTAGCAGGGGATGGCGACGTCCATGCGATCACCGACGTCACCGGCTTCGGCATTCTCGGGCACGGGCTGGAGATGGCGCGCGGCTCGGGCGCGACCTTGCGGCTCCGCTTGGCTGAATTGCCCTTCCTCTCGCAGGCCGAGCAACTGGCACGCGACGGGCGCGTGACCGGTGCTTCGCACCGCAACTGGGCGAGCTATGGCGAGGGCGTCGCGCTACCGGCCGGACTGCCGGACTGGCAGCGCCATTTGCTCACCGATCCGCAGACCTCGGGCGGCCTCCTGGTCTCCTGTGCAGCAGGGAGGGCAGACGAGATTCTGTCCATGGTGAAGGCGGCTGGATATCCCTCCGCCCGCATCGTCGGAACAGTCGAGGCCGGCCCTGCGCGGGTGATCGTCAGCTAGATCATCGGACCGGATCTCGCATCCGCTCCGATGATCTGACCTTCCGCGTTTGCATCGGCCTTCCCGCAAACCGCAATTCGGGCCGTTTCCCTAGGTTTCATCGACCCGCATCCGGCGCCCCCAAACGTCGAAAAGCTCGCCGTGGTTCAGGACCAGCCGGTCGCGCTCCAATCCGTCTTCCAGCGAGCGCAAACGCGTGCGGGCGAGCGCGTCGTCGAGTGGGCCGCCCTTCTCTGCGCGGGTCGGAAAAAACGCGACGGCATCCCAGCTCACGCCGGCGCTGCGAAACATCAGGATGATGTCGCCCCAGTCGATCTCGTCGCCGATGACATGGACATAGGTGGAGCGCAGAGGCTCGACCTTCGGCTCGGCAATGCGGACCAGCACGATCAACGCCGTGAACGGACCCTTTCGGAACGCTTTGGCGAGCCAGGCGTCGAAATCGGTACTCAGCCCTTTAGAAGTCGACACGCGGGGTCTCCGGCATATAGCGCTCGAACAGAGCATAGAACTCAGTTCCGGTTTCCTCCCGGTACCAGTCCTCGAAGGCGAGCAGGGCGGCCTGCGAACCCCGACCGGGCGGCCCCTCGCTTGCGCTCATCTCGTCCTGTATCGCCTCGAAGACCGGCATCAGCCTGTCGAGGACGAGCGCCTGCCGCGGACCGATCTCGTCCCAGCCGAGCCCACTGGCGACGATGAACCTGGCGCGCGCAGTCGCCTTGTCGGGATCCTCTGCCTCGGCGATGGCTTTGGTCGAGCGGCGCATCAGGTTGAGCCTGCGGAAGGCGTTGGCGCGTTCCCGGGCGAGCACCTCGATCCGCGTGGCCGCCTCGCGACGATACGCGTCCTCGGCCCGCCGGGCAGCTTCAGCCGCTTCCTCGAAGACCGCGATCAGGTTGAGGTCCGGCGCGTCTGTGTCTTCGGTCATGGCGCCTCAGTGAGCTGGCGGAAGAGAATGGGAGTCGAACCCACCAGAGACCGTCTGACGGCCCCTCCCGGATTTGAAGTCCGGACGCCCCACCGGGGACGCTTCTCCTCCATTCGACGCATCAACCGTCAGCGGACCGAACAGGTCGAGCCGCTGACGGTTGATGCGCCTGAGATCGCCGCGGCGGATGGTGACGCCATGGCGATCGAAGAATTCAAGAATCTGGATCGCGACCTTGCGGCCGTTATCGAGCCTGTCGCGAAACTGTGCGGCGTTGAACCCGGCCGGGTCGCGTGCCGCGAGGTCTGCCGCGACGCCGACCATTTCGGAGACCGTATCGCGCAGGAAGAAGTGGTCAAGTGCGAGCTCATGGACGTCGCCGCGACGCCCGGCAAGGCGGAACAGGCGGCGGATATCCTCCTCATGGCAACCCAGGATCTGGGCGACGTCGCGTACGCGGGGCGGGCGGAAGCGCTCGCCGCTGCCAATCAACGGCGCGACGCGTGCCCAGAGCGCCTCATCCTGCGGCGTCAGCCTGACTTCGTGCTCGGGCCGCCTGATCCAGGAACCGATGACGACGAGTTCACCGGCATGCGCCAGCCGGGTCAGCGCCGTGCGGAAGACGGCGGCAGGCAAGCGCGGCGTCACGGCCAATCGCAGCCTTTCCAGCCCCATTCCCGGCTGGTCGGGGTGGTCGGCGTGATAGGCTTTCAATATCTCGATCACCGAGCCGGAGAGGTTCTTCCAGCTCTGCGGGAGCATGACCGAAGCACCGATTGGCACAAGGCCGAGCCTGACCGCCAGTGCCTCGGACTGCCCGGGCCCGAGCGCGCGGTCACGCGCGAAGGCCTCCAGCTCGGCATGATAGGGTGGCTCGTCGAGCAGCCTTGCCAGCGCCTCCGCATCGTCGGTCTCGGCTAGGGCGAACAGCTGGGCCTGCCTCTCCGGGCTTCGGCGCCGACGCTCCGGCGCGCGCAAGTCGAGGAAGCGGCCACCGCCGATCGTCCGTGAGGCGCTGGTGTCGCGCAGCACGAAGCGATCAAGCGTGGCGGCCGCAATCGGGCTGTCGAGCACGAGCTGTACCAGCGCCGTCGCGCCGGGCGCGATCTCGCCGCCAAGCAGGACGATGCGGGCGCCCACCTCGGTCGCCGCATGGTGCAGCCGCACCGGTTGCCACATCGCCAGCGGCCTCTTCTCGGATGCGACGATTGTGAGTTCGGCGTCGATCCGCGTGGCCGGAGCATGCAGATGCGAAGCGACAATCATATCGCCACGATGGATCGCGTCCTTTGATATCTCCGACCCCGCGAGATTGAGAGCACAGCGATCGCCGGCCGTACCTCGCTCAGTGGGGAGGTTCTGGGCGTGGATCGAGCGCACGCGTGCCGGGATGCCTGAAGGGGAGACAATGATGCTGTCGCCGACCGCGACTGCTCCCGAGAGGACCGTACCGGTAACGACCGTGCCGGCGCCGGAGAGTGTGAAGCAGCGATCCACGGCCAGGCGGAAGGCGCCATCGCCACGGCGCATATGCGAGGATTGGGCTCGTTCGCTCAGCCGCGCGGCAAGCTCGGCGATACCCGACCCGGTCACGGTCGAGACCGGCAGGATCGGTGCGTCAGGGAATGGCGTATCAGCAAGCAGCATACCGATCTCGCTGTGCAACGCGGCGAGGCGCGCCGCTTCGACGAGGTCGGATTTGGTGATCGCGACGACGGCTTGGCCAATGCCGAGCAAGCGGGCGATGTCGACATGCTCGCGCGTCTGCGGCATCACCCCGTCATCGGCCGCCACGACGAGCAGCAGCAGATCGATGCCGGAGGCGCCGGCCAGCATCGTGTGCACGAATTTCTCGTGACCAGGCACATCGATGAACCCGACGATCCGGCCATCCCGCTGCGGCCAAAAGGCAAAGCCGAGCGTGATGGTGATGCCACGCTCCTTCTCCTCCTTGAGACGATCGGTATCGACGCCGGTGAGGCGTTTCACCAGCGAGGTCTTGCCATGATCGATATGGCCCGCCGTGCCGATGATCACGGCGCGGCCTCTTCGGGCGCGACGGCCGCGCGCGCTGCCTTGATGAAGGGGGCKGCGAGCAGGCTGCCGCAGCGCTCGGCGTCCAGCAGGAGGCAGAGAGCGCGGGCAGCATCTTTCGTGACGCCTTGGCCGAGCAGTGTCGCGGCGCCGAGCATGGCCTTCGCGTCGGCGTCGCCGGCTTCGGCGCCGCGCTGCCACCACTGCGCCGCCAGCACCGGATTCCGCTCTACGCCGAGCGCCTCGTGATGCATCATCCCGAGCCGGGTCATGCTGGCAGCGATCCCGGCCCCGGCCGCGGCTTCCGCCCAGCGCAGGGCGTCGGGCAGGTCGGCCGCACTGCCGCTCTCAAGGAGCATCCAGGAGAGCATGTCCTGCGCCGGCGCATCACCCTGTTCGGCCGCGAGCCGGTAGAGCCGGGACGCCTCGGCGTCGCTTTGCGCGACGCCGTCGCCCTTGAAATGCAGAGCAGCGAGATTGCGCTGGCCGACCGCATCGCCGCTTTCGGCCGAGAGCGAGAGCCAGCGCAGCGCGAGCGCCGGATCGGGCTCGACGCCCAGTCCCTCGGCGAAGCAGGCGCCGATATTGTTCTGGGCGCGCGCCAGGCCGGCATGAGCGAGCGGACCCCAGATGGCCAGCGCCGCACCGTAATCTCCACGCTCGACCGCCGCCGCGGCGGCAGCCATCGCCGTAGTGGTGTCGGCCGGCGGCGACCGGTCGCGACGGAGGAGGCGGTCAAGCAAGGGCATCGCCGGCCTCGGGATTCAACAAGCGCAATTGGCCGATGAAGGCGTCCTCGTCCTCCAGGCAGCGCAGGTCGAAGACCAGCGCGCCTTGAGCGATGCGCCCGATCACGGGCAGGGGCAGGGCGCGAAAGGCGGCGGCGAGTTTGTCCAGCGCCGCGCCGGAGGCCTTGCCGGATGGCTTCATCGTGATCCCGGCGCTCGGCAGCGTTTCGAGCGGCAGCGCGCCTGAGCCGATCTGGCTGGAGCAATCGGCGATTTCGACGATCCAGCCGGAGCCAAGAACGTCGGCGACGTGCGGCTGCACGCGCTCGGCCAGGATGCGCAGTGCGGCTACAGGGCGCGTGAACAAGCGCAGCGTCGGCAGCCTGTCGGCCAACCGGTCGGGGTTGCGGTAGAGCTTCAACGTGGCTTCAAGCGCAGCAAGGCGCAGCTTGTCGAGGCGCAGGGCGCGCTTGAGCGGGTTCTTCGCGAGCTGGGCCACCAGTTCCTTGCGACCAGCGATGAAGCCGGCCTGCGGCCCGCCGAGCAGCTTGTCGCCCGAGAAGGTGACGAGGTCCGCGCCGCCCTTCAGTGCATCCTGCACCGTCTTCTCATGGCGCAGCCCCCAGCGCGCGAGGTCGATCAGGGTGCCGGAGCCGAGATCATCGAAAAAGGGGAGGTCATGCTGATGCGCCAGCGCCGCAAGCTCTGCGGGCTCAACGGCAGCGGTGAAACCCTGCACCATGTAATTCGATGTATGGACCTTCATGATCAGCCCCGTCGCGGAGCCGATTGCCTCGGCATAATCGCGCAGATGCGTCCGGTTGGTCGTGCCGACCTCGCGCAGGATCGCGCCGGCACGCGCCATGATGTCGGGCATGCGGAAGGMGCCGCCGATCTCGATCAGTTCGCCGCGCGAGACGATGGCCTCGCGGTCCCGGGCGAAGGTGTTGAGCACGAGCAGCACGGCCGAGGCGTTGTTGTTGACGAGCAGCGCGTCCTCGGCCCCCGTCAGTTCGCGGACGAGGTCGCGGACATGCGCGTCGCGCTCGCCGCGCTTGCCGGCCTCGATGTCGTATTCGAGGTTGGTCGGGGAGCGCATCGCCGTGATGACGGCGTCGATCGCCTCCTCCGCCAGCAGGGCGCGGCCGAGATTGGTGTGCAGCACCGTGCCGGTGAGGTTGATGACCGGTCGTTGCGACGGCCGCTCCTGATCCTCCAGGCAAGCCAACGCGCGCTCGGCGATCGCCTTGACGGGGGCAGGGTGGGGCGGTTCAGTTTGCCGCATCCGCTCCAGAACCTGACGGACAGCCTGTGTGGTCGCCGGTCGGCCGTGGCGTGCAAGGGCGAGCTCGCAATGCKGACTGCGTAGCACCTCATCCACCGATGGCGGGCGGAAGCGTTCGGGTCGGTTCATCAGGCTCCCTCCGGGAGACGCATGATCAGTAGCCGAGCAGGAAAGGGTTTACGCCAGCACGGCGCCATCCTGCTTCCGAGACCAGAAGGTCGAGGCCGAGGCTCGCGACATCGTCGGCCACTGGCTCCAACTCCGCATCCTTCCGTTGGTTCAGGATCTTCAGGTAGGTCCGGCACTCGTCGCAGGTCTCTGCCTTGATCGTGTCAGCGATCCCTTCGATGGCCTGATAGGCGATGCCCTTGGTCGAGCCGCAGGAGACGCATTTCACCCGGACATGGTTCCACTGCGTTGCGCAAAGCGAGCACTGGACATAGCGAACACCTTCGATGTTCGCCGTGGCCATGACCGCGCTGGCGACAGGCGGGCCGCCGCAGCACGGGCAGACGCCGTCGGCGACGGGCTGGGGCAGGGTGGCGTCGAGCAGCGCAGCGCGTAGAGCCCCAACGACTTGCAGGGCCGCAGCCGCGAAGATGTGTTCGGCGGCAGTCTCTGCAGGCACGGCGTCGTCGAGCACGGCTGCGAACATGGTACCGCGGGCGGCGCTGTCCGCTTCCTTCGCCCGGTTCAACGCGGCGCGAGCAAGCTCCGGCATGATGACGTCTTCGAGCAGAACGAGAAGCCCTCCGAAACAAGTGGACGTCGCCTCGTCCAAGGCCAACTCCGTACGCGGCAGCAGAGGCATCGCGTTGGCCGCTCGGCTCCGTTGTTCGGCGAGGGAGGGCATCGAGGGCGGAGCGATCACGCCCGCCAACTGCTCCTGGGCGGTTGAGAGCGCCGCAAGGAAGGTCAGATAGGGCTGGAGTTGGTGCCCCGGTCCCAGGGCTGCGAAGCGCATGGCGCGCAGCCCGAACATCAAGCGTGGGTCTGGAAGCCGGACGAAGGGGGGCTTGTCGCGTTCGGCGATGCCGACATCTTCAAAGGTCGCAAAATCCTGGCTGTCACTCATCAAGTATCAACCTCACGAACCCCACGGGCCACGTCGAGGCGGAGCAGCCGAAGCTGCCCCGCGAAATTCTATTCCGCCGGACCTATGCCATGACGGCGCGGGGGCACCTGCCGCTCGTCGATGACGCCCTTGCGGGCCTCGCGCCGGAGCCAGAGCCGATGATGCCGGAAGGCCCAGCCACCCGTCACCTTGCCCTCCGTCATCGCGTTGATCGTGCCGCGCACATAGAATCCGGCATAGATATGGACGATGACGACCAGCAGCATCGCGATTGCCGCGAGTGCATGCACGATATGGGCGAAGCGCTGCTGTTCGATGGTGAAGCTGGTTCCGAAATACTCGTACCAGATCATCAGACCTGTCCCGAACAGGACGAGGATCATCAGCGTCATCAGCCAGAAGACGAGCTTTTGCGCTCCGTTATACTTGCCGATTTCGGGGAGATTCTCCTCGCGACCGGCCATCACATCGCCGATATGGCGCATCCATTCTGTATCGACACGGGTCCAGAAATTGTAGCGGACCATCTGGACGAACAGGATGGCAAAGCTCAGCAGCAGCACCACGCCGATCCAGGGATGCAGCATCCGTGTATTCGAGCCTCCACCGAAGAAGCTCGACAGGAAGAACAGCGACGGGTGAAACAGGGCGGCCCCGCTGAGCGCAAGCAGGATCAGGGAGATCGCCGTCACCCAGTGATTGACGCGCACGCGGCCGGGGTAGCGGTCGACGGTCGTGCGCTCCTCCTCACGCCTCACGGCCACGGGCTGCCTCCTCGTCGATCAGATGCTCGGCCTCGCGATCTTCCGCACGGCTGACATCGTTGCGTCTTGCGACGGTCGCATGGACGAAGGCGAACATGGCGGCGAAACCCACAACAGCCATGCCGGTATATTTGGTCAGTCCCTTCCAGAGCTCAACGACCTGGCTGATCCTGGGGTTCTGCGGAAGGTTGGCATAGAGCTGCGGCCTGTCGGCATGGTGCAGCACGTACATCACATGCGTGCCGCCGACGCCCGGCGGATCGTAGATGCCGGCATTCTTGAAGCCGCGCGACTTCAGGTCGGTGATCCGCCCCTCGGCATAGTTCAGCATCGCGGCCTTGGTGCCGAAGACGATCGCGCCGGTCGGGCAGGCCTTGGCGCAGGCCGGCGCCTGGCCAACCGAGACCCGGTCGGAACAGAGCGTGCACTTATAGGCCTTGTGATCGGTCTGGCTGATGCGCGGGATGTTGAAGGGGCAACCCTTCACGCAATAGCCGCAGCCAATGCAGTTCTCCGAGACGAAGTCGACGATACCGTTATTGTACTGAACGATGGCGCCGGGGGCGGGGCAGGCCTTKAGGCAGCCCGGATCGGCGCAATGCATGCAACCATCCTTGCGGATCAGCCATTCCAGATTGCCGCTCTCCGCATTTTCCCATTCCGTGAAACGCATCAGCGTCCAGGTATTCGGCGTCAGATCGTGCGGGTTGTCATAGACGCCGATGTTGAAGCCGACCTCCTCGCGCAGGTTGTTCCATTCAAGGCATGCCGCCTGGCATGCCTTGCAGCCGATGCATTTCGAGACGTCGATAAGCTTCGCGACCTCGAAATCATGCCGAACATCCGGCGGCCTGAAGGTCGTGGCCGAGATGCGGGAGAAGTCCTGACTCTGCAATCCTGCCATCGCCGCCTCCTCAGCTCGTGACCGGCCCGTTGCTCGGCTCGACATTCACCAGGAACGCCTTGAACTCGGGCGTCTCGATGTTGGCGTCGCCGACGAACGGAGTGAGGCTGTTGGGGCCGAAACCCTTCCTTGCCGCACCGGTGAAGCCCCAATGGAGCGGGATGCCGACGATATGGACCGTCTTGCCGTCGCAAATCATCGGCTTGATGCGCTTGGTCACAACGGCCTTCGCATGCACGGAACCACGGTTGGACGAGACCTTCACCCAGCTGCCAGGCTGGATGTTCTTCTCCGCGGCCAGTTGTTCGCTGATCTCGACGAAGAACTCCGGCTGCAGCACCGCATTGACCCAGACATGCTTGGTCCAGAAGTGGAAGTGCTCGGTCAGGCGGTAGGATGTTGCCGCATAAGGGAACTTGTCCGAAGTGCCGAGCGCCGCCAGATCGTCCTTGAAGATGCGAGCGGCGGGGTTGCCGCGGATCTTGGGCGCCATGACATTGGTGACCGGGCTTTCGAACGGCTCGTAATGGGCCGGGAAGGGGCCGTCTTTCATCATGCCCCGCGAGAACAGCCGCGCGGTGCCCTCAGGGTTCATGATGAAGGGGCCGACATCCCGCGGCTTGGCGGCCGGCGCGATGTCCGGCACGTCGAACCCGGTCCAAGTGCTGCCATTCCACTCGATCAGCCTGCGCTTGGGATCCCACGGCTTTCCGTCGATATCGGCGGAGGCGCGGTTGTAGAGGATGCGCCTGTTGGCCGGCCAGGCGAACGCCCAGTTGGCATAGGCGCCGGTATTGCCGGGGTCGCTCGTATCCCGGCGGGCCATCATGTTGCCCCGCTCGGTCCAGGAGCCCGAATAGATCCAGCAGCCGCAGGCCGTCGATCCGTCATCGCGCAGCTGCCCGAACGTATCGACCAACTTGCCCTTCTCCAGCACGATCTTGCTCGGATCGACCGGGTCGGTGACGGTCGAGACGACGTAGCCGTTCATCTCCTTCGCCAGCTCGTCCGGCATCGGATCGTCCGGTATCCGATAGGGCCAGTGCAGGTTGAGGATCGGATCAGGGAAGGCGCCGCCTTCCTTCTGGTAGAGCGCCCGCAAGCGGAGATGGAGCTGCCCCATGATCCAGGTGTCGCTCTTGGCCTCGCCGGGAGGTTCGGCTCCCGGCCAGTGCCATTGCAGCCAGCGGCCGGAGTTGACGAGCGAGCCCTCATCTTCTGCGAAGCAGGTCGTCGGCAGCTCGAACACCTCGGTCTGGATGGCCTCGGGCTTGACGTCGTTGAAGACGCCCTCGTCCTTCCAGAAACGCGATGTCTCCGTCTGCAACGGGTCCATCACGACGAGGAATTTCAGCTTGGAGAGCGAAGCCGTGACCTTGCCCCGATTAGGGAAGGACAGCAGCGGATTGAAGCCCTGGCAGAAATAACCGTTCACCTTCCCCTGGTTCATCAGTTCGAAGGTGCGCAGCACGTCGTAGCCCGGCACGTCGAGCTTCGGCAGCCATTGATAGGCGAAATCGTTCTCCGGCGTCGCCGCATTGCCCCACATCGACTTCAGGAAGCTCACCATGAACTTCTTGTAGTTCTGCCAGTAGCTCATCTGGTTGGGGCGCAGCGGCTTGAAGCCGCGCGTGCTCATATAGGTCGTGAAATCGACCTCCTTGTCCGTCGGCAGGGTCAGATAGCCGGGGATCAGGTTCGACATCAGGCCGATATCGGTCAGGCCCTGGATGTTGGAATGGCCGCGCAGCGCATTCATGCCGCCGCCACGCATGCCGATATTGCCGAGCAGCAGCTGCAGCATCGCCATCGAGCGGATGTTCTGCGAGCCCTTGGAGTGCTGGGTCCAGCCGAKCGCATACATCGACGTCATGACCTTGTCGCGCGCCGACGTCTCCGAGATCATCTTGCAGATCGTCAGGAACTTGTCCTTCGGCGTGCCGCAGATGCGTTCAACCATCTCCGGCGTGTAGGCCGCGATGTGGGTCTTCAGGAGCTGGTAGACGCTTCGCGGATGCTGCAGCGTCTCGTCGATCTGCACGTAGCCGTCCGGACCGAGCTCGTATTCCCAGCTTGAGCGGTCGTAATCGCGCTTGGCTTCGTCGTAACCGGTGAACAGACCCTCCTGATAACCAAAGCCTTCCTTCACGAGGTACGGCGCGTTGGTGAAGGCGCGCACATAGTCGTGCTGGATCTTGTCGTTATCGATGCAGTACTTCATCACCCCCAGGAGGAAGGCGATATCCGTGCCCTGCCGGATCGGCGCATAGAAATCAGCGACGGACGCCGAGCGCGTGAAACGTGGATCGACGACGATCAGCTTCGCACCCCGCTGGGCTTTCGCTTCAGTGACCCATTTGAAGCCGCAAGGATGCGCCTCGGCGGCATTGCCGCCCATGATGACGACGAGATCGGTATTCTTGATGTCCGTCCAGGAGTTCGTCATCGCACCGCGACCGAATGTTGGGGCCAGACTGGCCACCGTCGGTCCGTGTCAAACGCGCGCCTGGTTGTCGAACGCCAGCATCCCGGTGCTTCGCACCACCTTGTAGGTCATGAAGGCGGTTTCGTTGGTCGTCGCCGAGGCCGCCAGGAACCCGGTGGACAGCCAGCGATTGACCGTCACACCATCCTGATTGGTGGCGATGAAATTCTTGTCGCGGTCGTCCTTCATCAGCCGCGCTATGCGGTCGAGCGCCTCCGCCCAGCTGATGCGCTTGAAGTCACGTTGGCCGGGGCCGCGATATTGCGGGAATTTCGTGCGCGTCTCGGCATGGACGAAATCGAGCAGGGCCGAGCCCTTGGGACAGAGGGTACCGCGGTTCGTCGGATGATCCGGATCGCCCTCGATATGGATGATCGCCGAATGGGCATTTTTCGATCTATCGCCCAGGCCGTACATGATGACGCCGCAGGCGACAGAGCAATAGGGACAGGTATTTCGCGTCTCGGTGGTTTGCGCCAGCTTGAAGAGGCGCACGGCCTGAGCCAGCGCCTGCTCCGACTCCCCGAACCCCAGCGCAGCTATGGCTGTTCCAGCCAGTCCCGTTCCTGCGCCTCTCAAAAACTGGCGGCGCGATAGCTCTTGAAGCATCCGGACCTCCCAGAAGGCGACATATTCGCCCTTGTTCTCTTTGGAATAGTGAAACTCTGGACCGACGGCGTCAAGATGACTTTCCGGAAACTGGCGGCCGGGCGCGTATGCCGCCGCGGCACCATTTCGTCGTCTTGTAGATTATATCCATCGCATATTTGGAGTATCGACCGATATTTTGCACCGACCCCGATCGAATGATATCAACCATATGCAGATATATTAACAAATCGATTGATGACGCTACGTATGACAGCGAGTAACGACTGATAATATCTACAACCTGGAGCACTAAGAACGAAGTCCTGCCTAAATATTGGTCGCATTGCTCGATTATCGTCCGATTCCTACAAATGTTCGGATAGCCTCGCGGTCGCGTTGTCGGGCGACTGCGTCAATCTGCCGGTCCGGGAACCGCGCCTCCATTTGCGACACGGATCGTCGGCTGTCCTACGTAAGGGACCGGGTTGCCGCAAAACGAATCATGTCGAGGAGAAATCTGCCGCGTGGAAGCATGGCGTTGGGGCCTGGGACATCGCTGCGGTGCTCCAACCAGCCTGCAAGAGCGTTGCCATCGCCCTGAGATGTCGCGCCGTGCCTGCGGGTTCGGGCTACCCGCAAGGCGCTTTACCGTCGGATTGGAGATAGGATTTCAATTCAGCCGGGGTGGAGTTGAACAGGCCAGTGAAATCCTTCTGAGTGACGAACCCGGCTCGCGACAAGAGGCGGATCTGTTCGGCGAGCGGCTCCGGCACGAAGGCAGACGGTTGATAGCCCGAGGTAACGTCATTGCCGCGGCCTCTGTCGGCACTATCGACAGCGACGATCATTCGACCCATCTCGCTTTCGCGGACATTCTTTACCATGGAAATGTGTTCCCGCCGCGCGCGAACGAATTCGCTTAGCCGTGCGACCAAGCGGTTGCGGTATTGGTCGTCGCAAAATCGGTTCTTGTAGATGCGCATCGTGCACGCCAGGAACTCCGCTCCTTTCTCTGGTCCCAGGAATGTCTGCCCGCGTTTTTCCGCGTAGGCTGCGGCATCTCTGCTCGTGGGCTTCATGCAGCGTTCGTGCAGTTCGCTGTCGATCGCACTGAAGCCATCGGCAGTTTGCTGCATCTCAAACGTCATCATCCAGGACTGGCCGACGATGAACGGCACCGGTCCTTGCTTGTTGTAGGACCGCGCAACCGCAACGGGATCGGAACCGAAGCCCGCAACAACGGCCGGAGCAGTCGGGGGTGGGGGGCTGGAGCTGCGCCCCAGCAAGAAATAGGCGCCAGAAAAGCTCACGAGAATGGCGACCACGCCGATTGCAATGTCGGCCACGCCTATGCCAGGACCGCCGCTCCCGCCCTGGGGACCGCGAGAACTTGCCTCAGCGCCACCGCCTTTTGCATCGGTGGTCGGAGGCTTCCTCTTACCGAACGACATGGTCTCGATCCCGCTACACTCGTGTTGTCTTATCGGGCAGATGCCGGCGTCCTATCGTGGGCAGACGCTGGTTGCGCCGTACCCGTCCGGATCAATGCGAGTATCCGCCTTCACGCTTCGTTGGCCGATCTCGATCCGGCGTGCGTTCGTGGTCGACCAGACGCGCAAATTCTCTCTGGGGATGCCGAAATAGCGCTGCCATCTGTCCAGCGCCGCGCAGACCAGTCGCTGCCGGGGTCTATCCGTTGGGAAACGGGAATAGTCTCCCGGGCTTGCCACGTCCCCGGCCCCAAAGGCACCGACGCGAAACCCTGCGAGCAGTCCATCCCTGGCTCCGGCGAGATCAAACGCAAACGGTCCTTCGACGCCAATCTTCGCCCGCTGGCTCGGGAGTGCCCCGCTGATCTGCAATAGAGCCGGCCTGTCGGCGATGAGGACGACGGCAGACGCGCCAATGTTGGACAGGTCCAGGGCAATGGCCTGCGGGTCCGATTTGCCGGGGAGCTTGGCCTGCGCCTCAGAGGTCACTGCGGTCGTTTCGGCCGCACTGACGGCGTGGAAGACGACATGCACCATGTCCGTATTCCTGGCCTCGGCAGATTGCGCGGTCATGCCCTCGAGGCGCTGGAAGAGCCGTTTCAGCGCCTCGGCATCGTCACCGGAGACGACGCCGCTCGCGCGTTGCGCCGATTCGATTTTTGTCAGCAGGGGATCGAATGACGGGGTCGCGCGCCAGAGATGAAAATTCACGGATACGAAGATGCTCGCTGCGGTCACAATCGGCAGCACCAGGACAAGAATGAGCAAGGCATTGGCGACGCGCCCAGCCCGCGTCGCAACCGCGCTGCCGGCCTCCTGCACAGCGGGGTCTTGTTGCTGCTTCCTTCCGAATGACATCGTCCGTGCCTCAGCCGTCCAATCGGGCGGGAGGATACTGCCTGCCGCGATCCTTACGCTGGGTTAAGCGACCCAGGGTAGAACAGGAAATGGCGCCACGAAATTGAGGGGAGGGCCGTGGCGTGGCCCGATGACGTCCTCACTCAGCCGCAGCAGCCTGATCCGCCGGCTTGTCCTCGAGCGCGGCCGTCATCGCGTCATCGACCTTTTCCAGCCAGATGAATTCGAGCCTCTTGCGGGCATCCTCCGGGATGTCCTCGAAATCGCGGCGGTTGCGGGCTGGCAGCATGACGCGGGTGAGCCCGGCTGCTGCTGCCGCGACGACCTTCTCCTTGATGCCGCCAACCGGCAGAACCAGCCCGCGCAAGCTGATCTCTCCCGTCATGGCAGTGTCGCTTCGCACAGTACGGCGGGTCAGGAGCGAAACCAGCGCGGTGAACATGGCAACCCCGGCGCTTGGCCCATCCTTGGGCGTAGCGCCGGCGGGGACGTGAATATGGATATCGCTCTCGGCGAACATGGCGGGGTCGATGCCTAGTGATGAAGCACGGTTCTTGACCACACTGAGGGCGGCCTGGGCGCTTTCGCGCATCACGTCGCCAAGCTGGCCGGTCAGGATCAGGTTGCCCCTTCCGGGAATGCGGGTCGCCTCGATGAAGAGGATGTCGCCACCAACCGGCGTCCAGGCCAGCCCGGTGGCAACGCCGGGTACGCTTGTGCGCATGGCGACCTCGTTCTCGAAACGGGGCGGACCGAGGATCATCGCCAGATCATCGGCCCCGATGCGAACCTGCGTGGCGCTGCCTTCGGCGATCTGTACCGCCGCGTGGCGCAGTGCGCGGCCGATCTCGCGTTCGAGGCCGCGCACTCCGGCTTCGCGGGTATAGTCATGGATGATCCGCCGCAGCGATACGTCGTCGATCTCGACCTGCCCAGGCGCGAGACCGTTGGCCTCGAACTGTCGGCGCAGAAGATAACGCCGCGCGATCTGAAGCTTTTCGCTTTCGGTGTATCCGGAGAGGCTGATGATCTCCATGCGATCGAGCAGCGGCCCGGGGATCGTGTCGAGCATGTTGGCGGTGGTGAGGAACACGACGCGGGAGAGATCGAACGGGACGCCGAGATAGTTATCACGGAAGGTCGCGTTCTGCTCCGGGTCCAGCACTTCCAGCATGGCGGCGGAGGGATCGCCCTGGATGCCCCGGCCCATCTTGTCGATCTCGTCGAGCATCATCACGCAATTGCGCGCCTTGGCCTTGCGGATCGCCTGGATGATGTTGCCGGGCAGGGCGCCGATATAGGTTCGGCGATGGCCCCGGATTTCGGCCTCGTCATGGACGCCGCCCAGGCTCACACGCGAAAAGGGGCGCCCCATGGCTCGCGCGATCGACTGACCGAGCGAGGTCTTGCCGACACCGGGCGGGCCGACGAAACACAGGATCGGCGCCTTGCCTCCCGGCGCGAGCTTCCGCACTGCGAGGTATTCGATGATGCGGCGCTTGATCTTGTCGAGCCCGAAATGATCCTCGTCGAGAATCTGGCGGGCGGCAGCCAGGTCGATCGGTTTCTCCTCGGGGAGGGCCCAGGGCAGCTCGATCAGCCAGTCGAGATAGGTGCGAACCATGCCCGCCTCGGCCGCGGCCTCCGGCATGCGCTCGTAGCGGCGCAATTCCTTGCGCGCGACCTCTTCCGCTTCCGGCGTCATCCCGCCCCTCGCGATCGCTTCGGTGAGCTCGGCGACCTCCGGCCCTCTGCCGTCCGTCTCACCCAGTTGGCGCTGGATCGCTGCCATCTGCTCGCGCAGGATCGCTTCGCGTTGGCGCGCATCGAGCGATTCCTTGGTCTGGCGGCCGATTTCCTGGGTCAGCCGCAAAACTTCGATCCGCCGGGCCAGGAAATGCGAGATCCTGTCCATGCGCTTGGTGATGTCGATGGTCTCGAGGAGCTCCTGCTTCTCGTCGACCGTGATATCCAGATAGGCGGCGACGAGATCGGCCAGGGCCGTGGGCGAAACGGCCGATTGAACGGCCGCAAGCAGTTCCTGCGGCACCTGCGGGAGGAGTTGCAGCGCCTCGAGCGCCTGTTGACGCAGATGGAGTGTATGAGCCTCGATCTTCGGTGTGAGGAGATCGGGCTGCTCGATCCGCAACACACGCGCCGCGAAGAAGGGGTTCTCGACCACAAACTCGACCAGGCTGAAGCGTTGCTCCCCTTGCAGGACAAGGTGATGGCTGCCGTCCGGCGCGTTGATATAGCGAAGGACATTGGCGACCGTTCCCACCCGGTGCAGGTCCGCAGGCGCCGGATTCTCGATCTCGGAGTCGCGCTGCATCAGAATGCCGACCGGTCGCTCTTCGCGAAGCGCCTGCTGGGCCGCAAGGACCGAACGCTCTCGTCCGATCGTGATCGGGAATACCGTTCCGGGGAAGAGAACCATGTCGCGGACCGGAACGATGATCAGGGCATCGGAAGGCACGGTCGAAGGCGCCGCGGGATGAGCGACCGATGCCGCCGGCTGTTCGGTTTCCTGCTCTCGATCCTCGCTCGGCATGAATCCCTCCCAGGCACCTGTTCGCGAACGGCTCTCGACCTCAAATCGATTTCTGCAGGCTGAGCACCAGGCAGCCATTCGCGTCGCTGCGCGTCACGGCCGCGTAGCGTCCTTGGGGCAGGCGGACGCGGCGCTCGAAATGGCCCTGGGGAATCTCAAGCCGATGGATAGTCGCGGTGCGGAGTTCCGAGGGCAGGGTGCGGCGCCCCACCACGACGAGTTCGCCGTCTTCGATGGCGATTTCGACCTGGTCGGTGCACACTCCCGGCAAGGCGACCAGGATCAGGACCTCAGTCTCGAGCTCGAGTACGTCGACCGGTGGGACCCAGGACACCTGTTGGGCCGCCTGGCGTGGCTGGAAGAACTGTCGGTGCAGATGCTCGGCCCGCGTCAGCATCGCGATCGCTTCCGACCACATCCAGCTCTGATGATCGTCACGCCTCATGTCCGCAGCTCCACTTAAGGTGCTTCCAGCATTCTAGAGCCTAGCCACGCATCATGGCCAGATTGGGCATGAGCTTGCGTCCTGAGCAACAGATAGGGCGCGGCAGAACAGGGCGCCACGGCGTGACGGAATATAGCGCGCAGGCTGAACCTTGCGACCGCAGGAGCGATCCTCGCTGCAAGAATCCTTCGGTCACTCGTATGAAATCGAAAGAGCGCTCGCCCAAGCTCACCCGACACAGCCGAGCGCGCTTCGCTAAGATAAAAAGCAAACCAAACTAGGTCTTTACGGGAATAATCTCACCACTGACTTTCAAGTTGTGAGCGGCTGCATCTCGCGCAGTCACGGCATCGCGGTCCTGCCTTCGAGCCACTAGAACGCGCAGCCCGCGCGCAATGAGTTCGCCCGCCTGTCGAAGTTCCAGGCGTTTCTCGAGGCGCTGCAAACCTGGAAATACCATCCGAGGCGCGGCCTTCGCTGAAGCAGCCCACAATGATGGTTCAGGGAGACCGATCGGGCTTTCGGATTCCCGAGCATCCATGCGCATGAGGCGGATGGTGGCCGGATCCACCACTCGTTCCTGCACCACACTGGTGCTGTCAGGACCGGCCGGGCCACGAGAACATCTCTCGGCAGCGCATCGGGGTTGCAGCGGCCAATCGTCCGTCCATGCCAGCAGCAGGGCAGTGTACACCGCGATGTGACGGCTCAAGCGTTTGTCGCCGTCAGCATGAGCTCCGTCAGTCTCGGATCCGAAGGAGGGCTCGATCGGTGCTCCAAAGAGCGCCGCCTTGATTCGCATAAGACATATTATGGAACCAAACTATATGATCCTCGATCCCCTGATCCGGGCGCGGCCTTGCTTGCCGAATGGCCAGCCGATCAGGAAATCAGTCGATCGATAAATCAAATAGGTCATTCACGACAGCCTCTTATGGCAACGTGCCAAAGTAGATTAGCGACCTCTCCGCTTGCCGATATTCCAACCGTTCGGGACACTGGCTCATTGTCTTGGAGCAGGCTTGATTGATGCGGGACCGCGCGCCTCGAAATGCATGGCAGAGCCATGGTCGCCAGGAATGGATTTCGACCGTCAGCCCGGATACAGCCTGACATGATGGCTGCTTCGGGGAATCGATGACCATGCGCACGTTGCAGGATTGTGCTGAAGCTCTGGCCGGTGGAACGATCACCGCCCGTGCGCTGGTGGAGGAATGCCTCGAACGGATTTCAGATCCGGCGGGCGAAGGTCGACGCGCCTTCATCTCGGTCTCGGCAGTCAGCGCCCGGGCGTCGGCTGATGCCCATGACGGCTTGCGGCGGGTCGGCCGTGCGGCCGGCCCATTCGCCGGCATTCCCTTCGCCGTGAAGGACCTCTTCGACGTTGCCGGCGAACGGAGCATGGCTGGCTCACGTGCACTGGCCGATTGCGCGCCGGCGAAGGCTCATGCGCCGACGATCGCACGCATGATTTCGGCCGGGTTCATCCCGATCGGCCGGACCAACATGACCGAATTCGCCTATTCGGGAATCGGTGCCAATCCACATTATGGAACGCCGCTCAGTCCCTGGGATCGCGCCTCACGCCGCATTCCGGGTGGCAGCTCGTCGGGCTCCGGCGTGGCGGTTGCCGATGGCATGGCACCGGTTGCACTCGGCAGTGACACGGGCGGCTCATGCCGGATTCCGGCCGCGCTCTGCGGCATTGTCGGCTACAAGCCGACAGCGCGACGGGTGCCGCTMGATGGCGTCGTCCCGTTGTCGAGCAGCCTTGATTCATTGGGGCCGCTCGGCGCCAGCGTGGCCTGTTGCGCCATTGTTGACGGCGTCCTGGCGGCCGACTCTCTTGCGCCGCCGCTGCCACGCCCTATTGCGGGTCTGCGCCTTGCCATCCCGACCCAGATCGTCAGGGATGGCATGGATGCAACCGTGTCCGCCGCTTTCGACCGCGCAGTCAGCCGCCTGAGCGCGCTTGGCGCGCTGATCAGCGATGTTGATTTCGCGCCGCTCGGGGCAATTGGCAAGGCCAACAGCAAGTTCGGCTTCGCGGCGCCCGAGGCTTTCGCCTGGCACCGCGCGCTGCTCGAAACGAAGGGCGAGCTTTACGACCCCCGCGTCAGCAGCCGGATCGCGACCGGCGCACAGGCGCTGGCCGCCGATTATCTCGATCTCGTCCTGGCCCGGCGCGAGATCATCGCGGCAATGGATGCGCTTACCGCAGGCTACGACGCGCTGCTGATGCCGACCTGCCCGATCATGGCGCCGCGCCTGGACGATCTGACGGAGGATCCCGAGTATTTCCGGCTGAACGGGCAGCTGTTGCGCAACCCGAGCCTCGGCAACTTCCTTGATCGCTGCGCGATCAGCCTGCCCTGCCATAAGCTTGGCGAGGCTCCGGTCGGATTGATGCTGACCGGCGAGACCGGCGGCGATCGCACCCTGTTTGCCATTGCCGCCGGGATCGAGGCGGCCTTGCGGCAATGAGTGCTCCAAGAGGGGCGGGCACAGCCCCTCCCCCCGTAGGGCTCTGTTTCAGCGTTCCTTGAAGATCCTGTTGGCGTGGTCTGCGAAGGGTTTCGTCAGGAACGAGAGCGCGGTGCGTTCCTCGGTGGTGATGAAGACCTCGACCGGCATTCCGGGCTGGAGCTTGCGGTCGCCGAGGGCGGCGACGAGATCGCCGTCGATCTG